>JAMDEO010000011.1 GCA_023483915.1 Actinomycetota bacterium | reverse complement strand
TAAGGGGGCAGGGTTGTCTTCAGCGTCGGCAAGGTCGGTCGTGTCATCAGCGTAGTCACGGAGTAGCCGCTCGCGGCACTACGCGGCCGGACTTATTTCTCGTTTCAAAATGAAGTCGCGGCCACCTAGTGCTCGCCGGACGGCACGATTCGTCGTCCTCAGTCCCGTACGTAGCGCTGCTACGACCGCTCCCTGCGTCCTCGCCCCGCACTCGTCCGGCGCGTCCCTTGCGGCGGAACTTCATTTTGAAACGAGTTCTTAGGTGCCGCCCATGTTCTTCGATCACGCAAAGATCCATGTGGCGGCAGGGGACGGCGGGAACGGTTGCATTTCTTTTCGCAGGGAGAAGCATGTTCCTCGCGGGGGTCCGGACGGCGGCGACGGCGGCCGCGGGGGAAATGTGGTTTTGGTTGCAGATCCACAGGCCCGTGACCTCCAAGCCTTCACCTACAAGGTTCATTTCAAGGCCGAATCCGGGGGGGCGGGACAAGGAGCGCGCAAGCACGGTGCCCGCGGCGCGGATGCTGTGATCAAAGTTCCTCTCGGCACTCAGGTCCTTGCCGACGAGGGACTCCTTGCAGATATCGTGAATCCCCGCGACGAGGTGCTGATGGCGCATGGGGGAACCGGCGGGCGGGGCAATGCCCGTTTCGTCAACTCCATCCGCCAAGCTCCTAAGTTCGCCGAACTCGGCGAGCCGGGAGAAAGCATGTGGCTGGAACTATCCCTGAAACTAATGGCCGACGCCGGATTGGCCGGCCTCCCCAACGCGGGCAAATCGTCTCTGCTAAGACGCCTATCGAACGCCAAGCCAAAGGTGGCCAACTACCCGTTCACCACCCTCGAACCGATGCTGGGCATTGTGGACTGGTCGGGGGAGGGAGACGTATTCACCCTTGCCGACGTGCCCGGACTGCTCGAGGGTGCCAGCGAGGGTGTTGGTCTAGGCCACGAGTTTCTGGGGCACTTGGAGCGCTGCCAACTGATCCTACACGTGGTAGACGCCAGCGGCTACTACGGGGTCGACCCGATCGCAGGGTTTCGGACGATACTTGGGGAACTTGATGCTCATGGCAGCGGCCTCGGGATGCGCCCCCAAGTCATCCTTCTAAACAAGATCGATGCCGTGGAGGCACAGGTTGTTGAGGAATTGGCCGGACTGGTCCGATCCGAGGTGGAGCGGCTGCGAGCCGGCGGTCACCCGGCCTTCTCGTATCTGCTTGGAGGTACAGCTCCCGGGGCGGCGGAGCTGGTGTGGCCGGTTTCGGCCGTCACGGGGGCGGGGCTGACGGCATTTGTGCGCTGGGTTGGACCGTTGGTGGACGTGTTGACGGCTGGAGCGCGGGCTCGATTGATGACTGAGGCCGGAGGGAAGACTGTCGAGCCGCATGCTGCCGAGGCCCTGCTCGTTCGCGAGACGGGGATGCACGGGGTCTATCGTCCGCTTGGGGCAAACGCCAAGTTGTTCGTAGTCGAGAAAACGCCGCTCGGTTTCGCCGTTCGAGGGAAGGCTGTGCGACGGCTGGTTAGCCGCTTTGACTTAACCAACGAGGAAGCAATCCGGTATCTTGGAGAGAGGTTGGAACGGCTCGGCGTATATGCAGCCCTGCGGGCTCAGGGAGCTGTGCCGGGAGACGATGTAGATATCGAAGGCTACGACTTCGAATTCCAGTAGGGGTCAGGCATGGCCGGCAAGCGGTTAGGCAAGACTGTGGTGGTCAAGATAGGGTCGAGCACCCTCACCAACGAGCGCGGCACTCTGCGCCTCGGTCCGGTGGCGGCTCTTGTGGCCGAGATCTGCGAGCTACGGGCCGAAGGGCATCGCATGCTGCTGGTCTCATCAGGTGCGGTTTCCTCCGGAATGGGCGCATTGCGGCGCCGTCGGCGTCCCACAGAGGTGGTGGACCTGCAGGCGGCGGCGGCCGTCGGGCAAGGGCGTCTGTTCCACACCTACACCGAGCTGTTCGCACACGATGACGTGATTGCCGCGCAGGTTTTGCTGACCGCGTTTGATGTGGCCGCGCGCACGCAATACATCAATGCCCGCAATACTCTCAGGCGCCTGCTGGAGTGGAAGGTTGTGCCGATCATCAACGAGAACGACACGACGTCCACTGATGAGCTGTGTTTTGGGGACAATGACGCCCTTGCAGCCCAGGTCGCGCTACTGGTGAAGGCCGACATGCTCATCTTGCTCACCGATACTGATGGCCTCTATACGGCGGACCCTTCGGAGGACAAGGAGGCGCGTCTCATCGAGAGAGTGGACGACATCAGTGAGTTGGTGTGCATCCAGATCGGGACCGTTGGCCCCCTGGGCTCAGGGGGGATGGGCAGCAAGGTCAACAGTGCCCGCATCGCTACGAGTGGTGGTGTGGAAACGGTCATTGCCAGGGGGACACGCCCGGGAGTCTTGCGCGCGTGCTTGGCAGCTGAGCAGGTTGGGACTCGTTTTCCCGCCCGTTCCCTTGGCCTGCACGACTACAAACTCTGGTTGCTGTACGGCAAGCCGGTGCGCGGCACAGTGGTGGTGGACGAGGGCGCGGCCAAGGCGGTCAACGGGAAGGGAAGTCTACTTCCGGTCGGTATCATTGAGGTGGTGGGCGAATTCGCTGCCGGAGACGCCGTAGTGGTGGCCGATGAACGTGGGAATGAGCTGGCCAAAGGCCTCGTCAATTATTCCAGTCAGGAGATGGATCGCGTAAAGGGGCTCCAGAGCAGCCGGGTGGCCGAGTTGCTTCCTCAGGCTTCTCCGGAGGCGATCCATAGAGACTATCTCGTACGTATCTGTTGAAGGGCAGGGAGGAGACTTGAAGACGAAGGAACTGGCCGTCCAGGCCAAACGTGCCTCGCGCAAATTGGCTACTGCCAATGCAGCCACCAAGAACCGCGCGCTGGTCGCGATGGCGGAGGCGTTGGAGCGCCGCAGCGCCGAGATCCTGGTCGAGAATGCCGATGATATCGCTGAAGGCCGGCGAAAAGGGCTGTCGGCCTCTCTCATCGACCGGTTGTTGCTGGATGAAGCAAGGCTGCACGGGATAGCGGCCAGCCTTCGTGACATCGCTGCCTTGCCGGATCCGGTGGGTGAAGTGATCGAGGGCTGGCGGACGCCTGAGGGCCTTCAGATCGAGAAAGTGCGTGTCCCCTTCGGGGTCGTCGCCGTAGTCTACGAAGCCAGGCCAAACGTCACCGTCGACGCCGCCGCCCTGTGCATAAAGACGGGCAACGCAGTCATTCTGCGCGGAGGAAGCGATGCTTTCCGTTCCAACCGCATCCTTGCCGAAGTTATCACGGGAGCTGCCATCGAGGCTGGGCTGCCCGCCGAGTGCATTCAATTCGTCGCGAGCCGAGACCGCGGGGTGCTCGTTGAATTGCTGCAACTCCGAGACCAGATAGACCTGGTTATCCCCAGGGGGGGCGAGGCGCTGAAGGAATTCCTGCTCGAGCACTCCAAGGTGCCGGTCATCTATGCTGCTGGTGGCAACTGCCATGTATATGTGGATGAAACGGCGGACCTGAAGCATGCTCTCGATATCACCATCAATGCAAAGTGCCAGCGGCCGGGTGTGTGCAACGCGGCAGAGTCTCTGCTCGTGCACGAGGCTGTTGCCGCCGAATTCCTTCCGGTGGTGGTCAAGGCTCTCGACGAGCGCTCGGTGAAACTGCACGTCGATGCGCGAACCCGTGAACTGGTAGGAGAGACCGATGTCAAAGTGCTCCGCGCCACCGAGAAGCACTATGCCACTGAGTTTCTTGGACTGGAGATGGCAATCAAAGTTGTTGCCGGCCTGGACGAGGCCATCGAGCACATTGCCAAATACGGGACCGGCCACTCGGAAGCGATAGTCACAAGAGATCTTGAGGCAAGCCGGCGATTTGCCGAAGGGGTAGATGCGGCGGCCGTGTATATCAACGCGTCGACGCGTTTCACGGATGGCGGAGTGTTCGGCTTTGGCGCCGAGATCGGCATCTCAACACAGAAGCTGCATGCGAGAGGGCCGCTGGCGCTTAGGGAACTGACCGCCATGAAGTATGTCGTGACCGGAAGGGGTCACGTCAGATAGTTGCGGCCGGGACGGCGCTGCGGGTCACGCCGGCCTGACCGGAGGAGCGAGGGCTGCTACGGACCAGGATGATCCAATCTACCGCTTGCGAGGGCGCCCAAAGCTCAGGCTCGGGATAATGGGCGGCGCCTTCGACCCCATCCACATGGCGCATCTGGTCACCGCGGAAGAGGCTCTGCTCCAGTTCGGCTTGAGTGAAATCGTCTTCATGCCGGCTGGAAATCACCCGTTCAAGGCGCGGCGGCTTGCCCCGGCAGATTTCCGCTACCTTCTGGTTGCTGTGGCGACTGCCTCTCACCCACATTTCCTGGTGTCTCGGTATGAGCTCGATCAAGAGGGTGTGACCTACACGGTCGACACACTCGAGTTCCTCGCTGCGACTCTGGGCCCGGAGACTGACCTGTTCTTCGTAACTGGGGCAGACGCTGTTTTGGACATACTTACCTGGAAAGATCCCGAGAGAGTGCTGGAATTGTGTACTCTCATCGCGGCAACGCGCCCCGGTTACGACCTGGCTCCTTTGGCGGAAACCCTGCGCCAACTCGGCTCCCCCACAAACCATCTCGGCGCCGAGGCCCGGGTAAGATTCATGGAGGTGCCGGCTCTTGCCATCTCGTCGAGCATGATCAGGGATCGGCTCCGTTCCGGGAGGGCGGCGCGTTATCTTCTCCCGGACTGTGTCGCCGAGCTTGTGGAAAAGGGGGGCTACTACTCTCAAAATCCCGATTCGCCCAACGATCATACCCGCCACTCGTCATGAACAGCCGGGAAGGATGGGACGACCGATCTGGCGTGCCGGGGTATGGGCATCGGTCCGAGCGCCGCTCCGCGCGACGTACGGCACGGAGACGCAAGAAGGCCCGGCGGCTCTTTGTCGCAACCGTCCCTGCTCTGGTCGTCATCGTCGGGGTCGTTGCGCTTCTGATCATCCTCGGAGGGCGAGCAGACGATTCGGGTGCAGCCGCGTCCGCCACAACCACGACTACAACACCGCGTTCCACGCCCGCGCAAACGTCCAATGAGCCAAGCGGTGTGCTGGTGGCCATCGAGCAGGAAGGCTCCATTCCCGCACTGGTGCTGCTGGTTCCGCTGGAGGAAGGCGGCATAGTTCTTGGTGCGCCCGGCAACACGCTGATCAAGACGGAGCAGGGCTTCTTGACCTTGGGCGATCTGTATCTCAAGGAGAAAGGCGAAGAGGCTTTGGCCGGCCTGGGTGCGGACTTGGGAACAGATGTAGCCAGCCTTGTAGGTGTGGACTGGGCCGACGTCCTGAGCCTTCTTAAGCCGGGGTCAGGCACGACTTGGCCTGCCAGTTTGACCGGCAACGCATTGGGGGCACTGCAGGCGGCACAGGCGTTCCTTGAACTGGCCCTTGAGGCAATGCCGGTAGAAGGCGGGCAACCTGCCGGCTCGGCCGCCTGGGAACAACTCCACTTCACCGGCGATGCTTCTGCGCTGCGGACTCTTGCTACAAAGATCGCGAGCTCGATGGCAGACTCGTGGAGGGTATCCATACTCCCAGGCAGGAAAGTGGAGAATTTGGACTTCACGTACTACGAGCTCGACGTGACGGCGGCGAAGGAGCTGCTGGCTGGAGGCGCCGCGCCTCACAAAGGCCAGATCACCCTGGATATCCAAAATGGCTCGGGAGAACTGGATGCCGCGCAGGCGGCCGGCGATCTGCTGCGGCCGCTGGGGTTCACGATGCTGCCGTTCAAGAACGCGACGGGGTTTCCCGACATAGCCGAGACGACCATCTCTGCTTCCTCAGATTCGCTGGTAGACGCAGCGCAGGTGAAGGAACTGCTCGAAGTCGGCACCGTGGACGAGGATGATTCGCTGTCCCCCGGGTACATCAGAGTGATCGTGGGCAAGGATTTCACCCCCTCCGACTCGACTACCGCAGGCGGGTAGCCGGGAGCATGGATCCCTTCTCTCGTTACAGCAGGCAAATCTTAGTCTCCCAAATCCAGCGTGAGGGCCAGGAGAAGCTGGCGGACGCCCGAGTGGGACTCGTTGGGTGCGGGGCTCTCGGTTCCGTTGTCGCGAACCACCTTGTGCGGGCTGGGGTGGGCCTTCTTCGCATAGCGGACGGGGACTATCCAGAGATCCACAACCTGCAGCGCCAGATGCTCTTCAACGAAGCCGATGTGGCCGCGGGCATCCCGAAGGCCCAGGCTGCAGCGTTTCATCTTGGCGAGATCAACAGTGTGGTCACTGTGGAGCCCCAAGTCCTTTCCATCGACGAAGACAGTCTCCCTAAGTTCGCCTTGGGACTGGACGTCATTGTCGATGGCACCGACAACTTCGCTACCCGGTTCCTGATAAACGACTTTGCAGTCAGGGCCGGTCTTCCCTGGGTGTATGGCGGGGTCATCTCGACGAGCGGGATGAGCATGACCGTGGTACCCGATGACGGCCCTTGTCTGCGGTGCCTTATTCCCGAACTACCGAACCGCGAGCAAACCCCGACGGCCGACGTGGCAGGAGTGTTGAGCACCACCGTCGCGGTCATCGGGAGCATTGAAGCCAACGAGGTGATCAAGCTGATCGTCAATCCCGGCGCGCGCAACCGGGGCCTCGTTATCGTCGATGTCTGGGATCTCATTTTTGAGAGACTGGAAGTGGTCCGCGACAAGACTTGCCCTTGCTGCGGCCGCGGCCCTTCTGCTGCCGACGGCACCTAGGGGACCAACCTATCTTCCGGCGGCCGCGACCCGACAAAGCGGCCGGTCCCCGTGCGATACTCTACAGCGCGATGAATTACCCGGCATCTGATCTGCCGGACTTCGGTCTGGCTGAAAACCTAAACGAACCTCAGCAGGAGGCCGTGTTCTACGATGGCGGCCCTCTGCTCGTCCTGGCGGGCGCCGGTTCCGGCAAAACCCGGGTTCTTACGCACAGGCTTGCCTATCTCATTCGGAGCGGAAGAGTCCGGCCGCACGAGGCACTCGCCATTACTTTCACGAACAAAGCAGCAGGCGAGATGAAGGAAAGGGTTACCGGTCTACTGGGCGCCACCTCGGAGTGGATGTGGGTTTGTACATTTCACTCAGCCTGCGCGCGCATGCTCCGCCGAGATGCCGGGCTTCTTGGATATCGTCCGAATTTCTCAATCTACGACGAGGATGACTCCGTGCGCCTGATAAAGCGCTGTGTCGAGGAGCTCAGACTGGACGTCAAACGTTATCCGCCCCGCGCGCTGCAGAATCTCATCTCCGATGCCAAGAACAAGCTCGTCGATGTAGATGATTTCGCCAAGCAGCGGTCAGAGTATGAGCGGGGCTACACCCCAGGCTCTTCGACCTGGGAGTTCGGCGATGGCTACTTGGAGGACGAAGCTTCGGGCCACCTGAACATAGCCGCGCAAGTGTATCGTCGCTATCAGAAAAGGCTCCTTGAGGCCAATGCGCTTGACTTCGACGACCTGCTCATGCGGATGGTCGACATCCTGCAGCTGTTTCCGGAGCGGCTTGGCTATTACCGCAGCCTATTCAGGCACGTTCTTGTCGACGAGTATCAGGACACCAACCACGCCCAGTATCAGCTCGTCAAGCTCCTCACCGCGGAACACAGGCAGGTGACTGTGGTTGGAGACGACGACCAGTCAGTCTACTCGTGGCGAGGCGCCGACATCCGAAACATCTTGTCCTTCGAAGATGATTTCTCCGATGCCCGAGTCGTGAAGTTGGAGCAGAACTATCGCTCCACAACCACGATACTTGACGCTGCGAATCAGTTGGTGGCACACAATCGCGGGCGCAAACCGAAGAACCTATGGAGCGACGTGGGGGTTGGCGACCCGGTTGTGGTGCTGGAGTGCCGTGACGAGCACGAAGAGGCACGGGCTGTTTGTGGCCAGTTGGCGGCTCTCATGCGCGATCGGCCGGGTTCGGACATTGCTGTCTTCTACCGGGTGAACGCCCAGTCTCGGGTCCTGGAGGACATGCTCGTCCGCCAAGGGATCTCGTATCGGGTGATCGGGGGAGCCAAGTTCTATCAGCGGGCCGAGATCAAGGACCTTCTCGCATATCTCCGTGTTCTTGTCAACGAGTCGGATGATCTGTCTCTGCTGAGAATAATCAACACCCCTCGCCGAGGTCTTGGCGATGTCGCCGTTGGACGTCTTCAAGCCTGTGCGGAGCAGGAGGAGTTGTGTTTGCGTGAGGCCTTGTCCCGTGCCCAAGACATCCCGGGACTGACCGGCAGCGCGGCCTCGGCATGTGTGGGCCTTGCACAAAAGTTCGCGAAGTGGACCGCACTCGTCGAGCCCGCACCGTTGGGAACAGACGACAGGGGAGAGACCGTTGCAGGGGATGCCGTTGCCGGAGGCAGTGCCAGCGGTGGCGCCGGTACCGGAAGCATCGTCGGCCCCACTATTGGCGGCGGAGCGATCGGCGGGCATACCGTGGCCGAATTGGTGAGAAAGGTGGCGGAAGAATCAGGACTCATTGAATCCTTCAAGGCCGAGAGGACCCTGGAAGCAGAAGGCCGCCTGGAAAACCTGGAGGAATTCATGGGAGTGGCCTCAGAGTTTGACCGCATGAACCCCCGAGGGTCGCTCACCGACTTCTTGCAGGAGATCAGCCTCTACGCGGACATTGATGATATGGATCCTTACGAATCCCTCGTGACATTGATGACCCTTCACAACGCCAAGGGTCTCGAGTTTCCCGTAGTCTTCATAACAGGCTTGGAGGAAGGGTTGTTTCCCCATTCGCGGTCTGTGGATGAAGCCCGGCTCGAAGAGGAGCGCCGGCTGTGCTACGTCGGCATCACTCGGGCGAAAGAGCGTCTCTTCCTCTCGCATGCCCGGTCTCGCACGTTGCATGGGGGAGCAGGATACAGACTGCCCAGCCGGTTCCTCACTGAGCTGCCTGCACGACTCTTAGAGTACCGCGCCGCAGCGGACGGCATTCCCGGGCGCGGTGATCGGCCTTGGAAGGGCGCACGCGACTACGGTCCAAGCTCGGGAACCAGGCCGGCTACTCCGGCGAAACCGCTCGAGAAATCGACGGTCGGCCTTGCCACCGGGGACCGTATTCTTCACGCCAAATTCGGTGAGGGCGTAGTACTGGGGATGGAGCCAGGCGGGGTGGCGCGTATCTTCTTTTCGGACCTGGGGGAACAAAAGAGGCTTCTCCTCGATTACGCTCCGTTGCGTCGGCTGCCCTGATCCACAAATCCCGCTCGCCCTTCTTCTCTCGAGGAGCCTGTCGGATCTGACCGGTCGCTGGTCGGCGCTACAGACGTTCACACGCACGAATTTGCACCAATCTATGCATTTCGCGTGCAATGCACAACATACTGCGACATGACGCAAAATGTGGCGTGTTCAAGGTGGGTTACCGCTTGTCGCTTCCAGCATGCAATGAAGGATTCATTAACCGCGAGTGGTAATAAGTGTTGCTTTGTGGTGAACAGTGGTGTAAAGTGGAGCCATGAGAGAGCCCCTCTTATCAGGAGAGTTCGACCACACCCTGGATCCTAAGGGCCGGGTTGCTCTTCCTGCGCGCTACCGGGAATACTTCAGAACCGGCGTCGTCCTCGTCCTGATGCCTGACAGAGAACCCTGCATGCGTGTCTACCGTCGCGAGACCTGGGAAGAGTTCGACAAGACATTCCTTGGGCCTCTAAATACCTTCGAAGACGAAGAGGCGAGCTGGAAGGTCAGGGACATCTACCAGAAGCTCGACGAAGCTGAGCCCGACGCGCAAGGCCGTGTTCTCATCTCCTCCTCCCGCATAAAGGAACTCGGTCTTTCCGGCAAGGTGAAGATCGTGGGGAATCGCACGCACCTCGAAATCTGGAACCCCAATACTCACGCTGAGGTGCAAAAACGGAGGAGAGGTGGTAATGCCTAGTGCAGCTGCTTCTTTTGTCACGGAGATGGCCATGGCCCACGTTCCGGTCCTGACCCAGGAACTGCTCGATCTCCTCGACGTACGGCCGGACAGCCGTGTGGTTGATTGTACCTTCGGTGCGGGGGGCCATGCAGCCGCCGTGGCGGCCCTGCTAGGACCAGACGGCTTTCTGCTCGCCTGCGATCAGGATCCGATCGCAGAGGATTACTACCTACCTCTGAAGACAGACATCGCATGTCCGTCGAGCTTCCGGTTGGGCAACTTTGCCGACGTCCTTGCTGAACTGGTGGGCGAGGGGCACACGGCCACCCACATCTACTTGGACCTTGGGGTTAGCAGCATGCAGTTGGACACGCCCGAGCGGGGCTTCTCCTACAGCTACGATGCCCCTTTGGACATGCGCATGGATACAACGCAAATCCTCACGGCAGCCGACATACTCAATACTTGGACTGAACCGGACCTGGCGGAATTGTTTGCGAAGTACGGTGAGGAAAGGTTTTCTCGGCGCATCGGGAGAGCAGTTGCAGCACGGCGTAGACTGATGCCGTATTCGCGCACTTCTGAACTCGTGGATACCATCAAGGGAGCTATTCCCACCCCGGCGCGCTTCGGCGCCGGAAACCCCGCCCGCCGAGTGTTCCAGGCCTTGCGCATTGAGGTAAACGACGAGCTGAACAGTCTGCGTCGTGCCCTGCCGGCGGCATTTGCCTTGCTCAAGCCAGGAGGCGTCCTGGCTGTCATCAGCTTCCACTCTCTGGAAGACAGGATTGTCAAGGGATTCTTCGCCGCCAAAGTGCAGGCTTGCACATGCCCGCCGGGATTCCCCATCTGCGTGTGCGGGAGTCAGGTGCAGGGAGATGTGCTGACTCACAAGGCCGTCACTCCTGGGACCAGAGAGCTCGAGACCAATCCACGTTCAAGTTCTGCCAAACTGCGGGCACTGAGGAAGCTGTAATGCCCACCGCCGGTCGCGCATTATGGATGCAGGAATGGGAGAGGGATCTCGTTCCTTCGCCGGCTGCACGACGGAGTGCCGTCCGTGCCCAGGCTCGCACGAGTGCCACCCGATACTATGGACGGGAAGCGACGGCGCGACTTCCTCAACCGGTACCTGAGTCTCCGCTAACGAAAGCTCTGGTTGAAGTCGAGGTTTCCACTACGCGGAAGCCGCGATGGGGATTGGTCTTGTTGATGCTCGGCCTGGCTGGAATGCTGCTCAGCGCGGCAGTAATCATCCCCTTGCTCCTCAATTCCGCGGCGACGGACACCGAGGCTTTGGTGGGACGGGTGGAAGCGCACGAGAGGGCTCTCACCCAAGCTGGCGGAACATTGTCAGCCCAGATCTCAGCTCTGGGCTCACCGGATAGGATTGCCGCGGAGGCGAGCAAACTTGGTCTGCAGCCGGCCTCGTCGGTCCACTATGTTGAAGTTGATGCGGGGACCGCAGCAGCGGAAGGTGATACCACGGTCGCAGGTCGGTGACCATGCGCCGCGCAAACAAGCGTCTTGCGCTCTTTATGGGCCTCGCCGTACTCTTCTTGATCGCTCTTCTTGGCCGCGCCTTCTACGTACAGGTGGTTGCTGCTTCGGCCCTGAAGTCTCAAGCGAACGTCCAGTCCACCCGGACGATTACACTCGCTGCACCCCGGGGAGCCATCTACGACCGAGACGGCGTGCTGCTTGCCACGTCGCAGCCGACGGCGACCGTCTACGTGAACCCGAGGCAGGTCAAGGATCCAGCGGCGGTTGCGAAACAACTTACGCCTATCCTTGGCCGTTCCGAACAGGACCTGATAACGAGGCTAACCAAGGATTCGGGGTTCGAGTATCTGGCGAGGAAGATCGAACTGGCTAAAGGCGAGGAGGTCAAGGAGCTCGAAATCGCCGGGGTAGGGGTTTGCACGGAGGACAAAAGGCTGTATCCAGCAGGCGCTGTGTCGCCTCAGTTACTGGGTTATGTAGGGACTGACAATACGGGCCTTGCTGGGGTGGAGTATCAATACGAAGAGCGGCTTTCGGGCGAACCCGGGAAGCTGACCGTCGTCAGCGACCTTCACGGAAACCGTTTGGATACCGCCTTGAGTGTGGATCCGGTCCCTGGGCAATCACTCACCCTCACGATCGACGAGAGTATCCAGTTCGAGGTGGAGAAGGTTCTGACCGGTGTCGCGAGCGAGTTCAACGCGAAGAGGGCCTCCGCCATAGTACTCGATCCCACAACGGGTGACATCTTGGCCATGGGCAATACCCCGATCTTCGATACGAACCGCTATGGTTCCACGCCGGAAAAGGACCGCCGCAACTCGGCGGTTGTCGACATGTATGAACCCGGCTCCACCTTCAAGATGGTTGCAGTTGCTGCTGCCCTTCAAGAAGGGCTCGTCACACCATCTACCAAGTTCCAGCTCGGACGGACGATCAAGAAATACGACCGAGTGGTTCACGAAGCCCATGAGGGCGTGCCTGAAGTCCGGGAGCTTACCGTCGAGCAGATCCTCGCTCAATCCTCCAATGTCGGTGCCGTGACGATCGGGCTGGAGGTGGGTAAGGATCGCTTGGTGGACATGATCCGCAAGTTCGGTTTCACGCAGAAACTTGGGATCGATTTTCCGGGCGAAGCTCCGGGACTGATGCCGGTCCCCGACAAGTGGTCGGGTACCACAATCCTCAACATCCCGATCGGGCAGGGCATTTCGGTGACGCCGCTGCAGATGGCTGCCGCCTACGGAGCGATTGCGAACAACGGCGTTCTCATACAGCCCCATCTGGCCAAGGACATCAACACCCCGTGGTCCCGCCGGGTGGTCAGCGACACCGTGGCCGCCCAACTACGCAGCATGCTGATGGTCACGGTAGAGGACGGTACCGGTACCGCGGCTCAGGTGCCGGGGTACACGGTCGCCGGTAAGACCGGAACCGCACAGAAAGTAAATGAGACCGGCGGCTACGCAGAAGATCGCTTTGTCGCCTCGTTTGTAGGGATGGTGCCGGCGTCTTCCCCGCGTCTGGTCATCCTTGTGATGGTCGATGAGCCCACCACCGAACATCTCGGAGCTAAAGTCGCGGCGCCGGCCTTTGCTTGCATAGCCGATTACGCACTGAAGACGCTCGGTATCCCCCCTGAGAGCATCGACTAGCGCATGAAGGGCCGTCCAGTCCGGGGTAATGATAGAATCCAAAGGCGTGAGACTCAGAGACCTTTTCTTGGACATCGCGGGGTGCCGAGTGCTCGGTCCCGCAGATGTCCAGGTGCACTCCGTCTGCTACCGAAGCGATAGCTGCGCCCAGGGATCCCTTTTTTTCTGCGTACCAGGCTTCACGCGGGACGGCCACGAATTTGCTGCAGATGCCGTTTCCCATGGTGCCATTGCTCTTTGCGTGGAGCGCGTTCTGGACCTCCCGGTGGCGCAGGTGGTTGTGCCCAGTGTTCGCATGACGATGGGACCGGTTTCAAACCGCCTTTTCGACAACCCAAGCGGCCGGCTCCTGACCGTGGGGATCACGGGGACAAACGGGAAGACGACATCCGCCTTTCTTGCAGCCCATCTGCTTGATCGTGCCGGTTTGCGCTCCGGACTCATGGGCACCGTGCAGCGGCGGATCGGGGGTGAGGTCCTGCCTGCCGGGCGCACCACGCCGGAGGCCCCCGACATCCAGCATGACCTAGCTCAGATGCTCGAGGCGGGGGACAGGGCGGCGGTGATGGAGGTTTCTTCGCATGCCCTTGATCTTGGGCGTGTTCTCGGCGTCGACTTTCGGGCCGTGGCATTCACCAATCTCACCCAGGACCACCTGGACTATCACGGCGACCTTGAGTCCTACTTCGCCACCAAGGGCAGGCTATTCTCCGATCCGGCCTTCCGACGTCTGCGTCCCGTGGCGGTCGTCAACGTCGATGACCCCTACGGACGGCGGGTTGCCGGGAGTGTTGACCGCGATACACTGCTGACCCTGTCGACGGCTGGTGCTAGGTCAAACGCCGCGGGAGCTGATCTAGAACTCAGCGAATACACCACTGGGCCCTCGGGGACCGAGGGTGTGCTGGTCCTCAGGGGGAACGCTCTGCGACTTTCGTGCGGGGAAACGCGAGCCCGCATCGAGGGGGGGTCTGAAGGGCGTCAGAACGTGAAGTCACGGCTGGTGGGGTCATTCAACGTGGCCAATACCTTGACTGCTTTGGGAGTGGGTCTGGGGCTGGGGCTCGCCCTCGAGGGCATGTTGTCCTCACTCGAGGACTTCGTCGGTGTTCCTGGACGGATGGAAACAGTGGATTGCGGACAGCCTTCCGACGTCATAGTGGATTATGCGCACACGCCGGACTCTGTACGCAATGTGTTGCAGACCGCACGCGGCATCACTCGGGGGAGGTTGATTGCCCTCGTTGGATGTGGAGGTGACAGAGACAAGGGTAAGCGACCGCTGATGGGTAGAGCGGCCGAAGAGCTGGCTGATTTCGTGGTAATCACGTCTGACAATCCACGCAGCGAAGATCCCGCGGTCATCATCTCGGACATCCTTGGCGGCTTGAAGTCTCCGGACGAGGCCTTGGTGCAGCCCGATCGCCGGCTTGCCATTCGAAGCGCAATACAGGCGGCATCGAGCGGAGATGTGGTATTGATACTGGGAAAGGGCCACGAATCCGGGCAGGAGTTCGCCAATGGGACGATTCCGTTTGACGACCGGAAGGTTGCACGTGAAGCCCTGAAGAACCGCTTGAACGACGGCCGATGATCACACTCACCCCGCAAGAAGCAGCAGCCGCGCTCGGGATTCGTGAATTTCACTGCGCAGTCGTTGGCGTCAGCGTCGATTCTAGGAACATCGATCGCGGGGATCTCTTTGTGGCTCTAAAGGGGGAACGATTCGACGGCCATGACTTCGTCGGTGACGCATTGGCCGCAGGCGCGTGCGCTGCGGTGGTGAATGCGGCTTGGTTGAGTATCGGAGGGGACGCTGCTGCCGCTACTCCCATTGCTGAGAAGACCGGGCGGAGGATCTATCCCGTGGCTGATACCCTGGAGGTCTTGGGAAGCCTTGCCCGCGCCGTGCGGCGCAAGTCGGGAGTCCTGGTCATCGCAGTCACCGGCAGTGTGGGAAAGACGGGCACCAAGGATATTCTGGGGATGATGGCTTCTCGCGTAGGTGCCGTCGTCGTCACACTCGCCAATCAGAACAACGAGATCGGCGTGCCCCTTACCCTATTACGTCTTGAGGCAAGCACCAAAACCGCAGTTGTCGAGATGGGGATGCGAGGCGCAGGCCAGATTGCGGCCCTCGCGGCAATCGCTGAGCCGGATGTGGGTGTCATCACTAATATCCATCCAGTTCACCTCGAACTCCTGGGGTCTCTCGAGGATGTGGCTAAAGCTAAGGTTGAGATCATCACTGGACTTAAGGCCGGTGGGGTCGGCGTGGTTCCGGCAAACTGCGAGCTTCTGAAGAGCGACCTGGAAGGACTGGGGAGACGGATTGTCCGGTTCGGCGTTGAGGACGAGGGAGGACGTGGCAGCGGAGGACGAGCCGACGTGCGGGGCAGATACCAGAGGCATCATGGCGGCCGGCGAGCCACCCTCTCTCTGAAGTGGCCCGGCGGGGCATCGAGGATCGAAACACCCTTTGGAGCGCGTGCGAAGATAGAGAACACCGTGGCTGCTGCCGCTGGGTGCTACGCGGGCGGTCTGCCGGTGGAGGAATGCTTGAGAGGCTTGGGGACGGCCACGCTCACTGCGTCCCGTGGGGATATCGAATATATAGGTGACTGGATCGTTCTGGACGACACCTACAATGCGAATCCCGCGGCCGTACGCGGTGCCCTGGACGAACTTGTCAAGATTGCAGCCGATGAAGGCGGTCGTCCCGTGGCAGTGCTCGGCGACATGCTCGAACTCGGATCTGCCAGCGTTCAATACCACAAGGCCATTGGTGTCTACGCGGCGGAGAAGGGTATCCAGGTTCTGTGGGGCGTTGGCCCGCTTTCCCGCTCCACCACGGAGGGCTACGAGTCGGCTGCAGGGCCGATGTGCGCAGCGGGACACCTGGATAATTCCGCCGAAATTGATCCTCTGCTGGTCAACCTTCAACCCGGGGATGTGATTCTCTTCAAGGCTTCGAGAAGTATCAAGCTTGAGATAATGGTTGATCTTCTTCGCAAGGTGGCGGCTAGGGGCTGCAGCGCATGATCAAGATTCTCTCCGCAACGCTTGTCGCAACCGTGATCGCCGTCCTCTTCGGCCCCCGCTACATCCGCTGGCTACAAAGCCGGGGAATTGGGCAGAATATCCGCGAGCTTACTCCTGAAGCTCACAGTTCCAAGCAGGGAACTCCCACCATGGGGGGGCTGCTCATACTCGGGGCCGCCCTGGTCCCCTACCTCATCTTCGCCGGTAAGAACGTTCCCAGTTTGGTAGTCTTCATCCTCGCTTTCGGTTCCGGGGGCATCGGCCTGGCCGACGACCTGATTAAGCAGCGCCGCCGGCGGTCTTTGGGACTGAACGCCAAGGTTAAGCTGCTTCTTCAGGTTCCCCTGGTCATGATCGCGGTTTTCATCGCTCTGAGGTTTGGAGGGGTGGACACCCGTCTGACGGTGCCCTTCGCCAAGGGCAGCCTCGCTATTGGCGGTTTCTACTATGTCTTCGCATTTCTGCTTATCGCGGGCTTTTCGAACGCAGTGAACCTCACAGACGGATTGGATGGCTTAGCGGCGGGAACCGTTGCCGTTGCTCTCTTTGCCTGCGCGGGAATCGCCTTCTTACGCGGTGAAGCCGATCTGGCCATCCTTGCAGCATGCCTCACGGGCGCGTGCGTGGGTTTTCTCTGGTACAACTCGCACCCGGCCGCGGTCTTTATGGGTGACACCGGCTCACTGGCCCTCGGTGCTGGATTGGCAGGCATGGCGGTGGCTACACAGACGGAAATCCTAGTGTTGCTGATCGGAGGGCTGTTCGTGATCGAGGCCCTCAGCGTCATGATCCAGGTAGTCAGCTTCCGTCTTTACCGCAAGCGCGTGTTCTTGATGACCCCCATACATCATCACTTCGAGCTGAAAGGCTGGTCGGAGACAAAGATCATCGTGCGTTTCTGGATAATTGCAGCCCTTCTCGCCGCGTCGGGCTTTACGCTCTACTACCTCAGCAATCAGATCGGGGTTCGTGGGCGGTGAGCTCGCCGGTGTTTGTCAAGAGAGGTGGAGAGGGCCTGCCGCCCTCGGTGCGGGTCGCACTGGTCCTGGGGGCCAGCCGCTCAGGATTGGCTGCAGCGGGCGCATTGGCCAAGCTGGGCCTGAAGGTAACCTTGAGCGATCGCAAGACGCGCGATTCCCTGCCGGGATTGGAGGAAATAGCCGCCACAGAGATAGCTTTCCTGCACGAAGACGAACTCGCCGGTAGGTGGCCTGGTGTGGATCTGGTGGTGAAGAGCCCGGGGGTTCCTTCTGAGTCTGTTCCGGTGACGATGGCTCGCCGACGTGGCGTTCCGGTGTGGAGCGAGGTGGAGCTCGCTTACGCCCTGTTCCCGAATCCTTTCGACGCGGTGACCGGCACCAATGGCAAGACGACCACAACCGCGTTATTGGGGCATCTTTTCCTCACGGCGGGGCGCCCGGCAAGGATCTTGGGCAATATCGGCACGGCTGTCACCTCGGTTGCAGGATTCATCGCTCCTGATGAAGAGGTGGTCGTTGAGCTCTCGAGCTTCCAACTTGAGGACGTGCATGCGTTTCGGCCTGCGGCAGGCATCTTCTTGAACTTGACACAGGACCATCTGGACCGTCACGGCAGCATGGAAAGATATCTGGAATGCAAGGCCAAGCTGTTCGAGAATCAGGGCCCCGAGGACGTGGCTGTTCTCAACTTGGATGATCCGGCCGTCGCCGAGCTAGGGATGAAGCTCAGATCGAGGTCTGAGGGCCCCAGGGTGGCCTTCTTCTCCACGACACGGAGCGGAAAATCGGAGAGTTCTGGTTCTGGAAGCCCGGTGGGCGGACGGCCGGATTCATGGATCGATTCCGGCTGGATCTTTCTCGAAGGCAGACGTGCGCAGCCGGTCGGGGAGATCCAGATACCGGGCAGACACAACCTGGAGAACTGTTTGGCGGCGGGCACGGCCGCTCTTTCGAGAGGGGTTGAATTGGAGGCCGTTCGAGAAGGTTTGCGGACATTTCGCGGGGTTGCACACCGACTTGAGACGGCAGGAATCGTTGCCGGGGTGACGTATGTCAACGACAGTAAAGCAACCAATGTGGAGGCGACCCTCACTGCCTTGAGCGCGTACCCCCAAAATGTGCATCTCATCCTAGGCGGGCGCGACAAGGCCTCGGACTACCGGCCCATCGCCCGTGCCTGTGCCGGGCGATGCAGGGCTATCTATCTGATCGGAGAGGCGACACCTTTGATCCAAGATGCCTTCAGGGAGGTCGCAATCCGCGAAGCCGTGGAGGGCATTCCGGAGGCGAAGCCGTACGGTGATCTCGAGAAGGCAGTCGCCGGCGCGGCGCTGAAAGCAGAACCCGGAGACGTAGTGCTCCTCGCTCCCGCGTGTGCAAGCTTCGATCAATACCGCAACTTCGAGGAGCGGGGAGAGCATTTCCGCCGGCTGGTTACGGCCTTAGGCCCGGAGGAGAGGTGACGCGAAATACGGCCACGAGGCGCACAGCCACGAGGCGCCTGGCGGCCGGGGCTGGGCCGCTTGGCGGGCGTGAGTCTGCTAGTTTTCCCCCTGCGGCGACGAGAACAAGCCGGCGCCGCCCGGTAACTCCCAAGAGCGACCGCCCCGCCACGGGGACTACCGCGCGGAGCAGGCTTCGGAGTTCCAATGCGATGCCGTTTCACGCTGTTTGGGTCGTCGCGTTGGTGCTGCTGATCGTGGGGCTCTGCATGATGCTGTCCGTGTCGGCCGCAGGCGCCCTTACTCTTCCCAGCGGAGACAAGTTCCTTTACGTCAAGCAACAAGGGATCACAGCGATCGCGGCGATCGTTGGTTTGCTCATTGTTTCTCGCATCGACTATCGCAAGCTGCGGGGACTCTCGGTGGTGTTTCTCGCGCTTATTGCCGCTGTGCTGCTTTTGATGCATATCCCAGGCGTGAGCAGGAGTGAGGGGGGAGCCTCAAGCTATATACCTCTCGGGCCGCTCACCTTTCAGCCGTCCGAGTTCGCCAAACTGGCCGTCGTCTTGGCGGGGGCCCATCTGCTGTCGGTCCGTAAGTCGGTCAGAAACGACTTCAGGTCCTTTATGCTTCCGTTTGGAGTAACCGGGGTGGCCATATGTCTTTTGGTCTTGGCCGAGCCGGATCTCGGGACGGCCATAATCGTCGCCGGGCTGCTCCTCGGGATGTTGTGGATCGCCGGCATGAAGTTACGGCATTGGATTGTCATAGCGGGCGTGGGGGCAGCAGGTGCCGTCGCGTTCACCTTCTCAAGTCCGGTGAGAATGGCGCGAGTCTTATCTTTTCTTAACCCGTCGGCCGATCCCCATGGCTCGAGCTTCCAACTGTCGCAATCGTTGGTCGCCCTTGGTCGGGGGGGCTGGTTTGGCGTGGGCCCAGGTGAGAGCGTTCAGAAGTTCAGTTACCTCCCGAAGGCACATACGGACATGATCTTCGCGATATTAGGGGAGGAATTTGGGTTGATCGGCGCTGGATTCGTCATTCTGCTGTTTGGAGTCTTTGCAGTCGCATGCTGGAGGCTCGCGCGCAGATGCGCCGACCCGATGGGGAGGTATCTCATTGCTGGGTGTGGCATGCTGGTCACACTTCAGGCGGTAGTCAATATCGGAGGAGTAATCGGAGCGTTGCCGCTCACCGGGGTGCCCCTTCCTTTCATCAGCTATGGTCGCAATAGCTTGATCGTGATGCTGTTGTCGGTGGGGATCATTCTGTCCGTGGCCCGGTCGGCACCGGCATGCCGGGTGTCGTCTGCTGCAAACAAGAGGTACGAGAATGTCACGCGTATTGATCGCCGGCGGGGGGACCGCTGGGCACGTGGTGCCCGCTCTGGCGCTGGCTGATGTGCTGGTAAGCCGCGAACACGAGGTTTCCTTCTGTGGGAGCGGCCAAGGTATGGAGGGGGGACTGGTATCCCGGGCGGGATATCCATTCTCCGCCGTGCGGATCCGAGGGTTCACCCGTACTCTCGGCCTATCCACGCTGCGCACCTTGGGTTCGATCCCTGTGGCCGGATACGACGCTTGGTCTCTTCTGAGCCGTTTGCGCCCGGATTGCGTAGTCGGAGTGGGAGCGTACGCGTCGGGCCCCGTGGTCGCCGAGGCCGCCATGCGGCGCATCGCCACCCTAGCCGTGGAGATGGACTCGCACATGGGGTGGACGAATCGAATCCTCTGCCACCTGGTCGATCGAGTATGTCTCTCCTTTCCCGACCCGGCCAGGACGGGACCGAAGTACGTCCACACAGGCCGTCCTATTCGCCCCGCTCTCATGGCAGCGACGCGCGAGCAGGGGCTTGCCCGGTTTTCCCTGGATGCATCCAAGCCCGTCCTCGTCGTGTTCGGAGGGAGTCTGGGGGCGCATACTCTGAACGAAGCCAGCGTGGCCGCTTTTGCAGAACGGCAGACACCTTTCCAAGTGATCCACGTGGCCGGAGAGCGGGAGTACCGACGAGTGGCCTCAGCTCTTGAGAGTTCGGGGGCCAACCGGTCCTACCAGGTCTTTTCCTACTTGGACGATTTCGCACTTGCCCTCGCGGCGGCGGACGTGGTGGTGTCGCGGGCGGGGGGGTCGGTGGCAGAGATCCTCGCCCGTGGTGTTCCGGCGCTTCTGGTGCCATACCCGCTGGCCGCCGGTGATCATCAGACCAAGAATGCGCGCATGGTGGCCGAGCAGGGCGCCGCGCACATGGTGGCGGACAAGGATCTATCTCCTGCGGTTCTTGCTCGGGAAGTTGATGCGCTGCTTGACCCGGGTACTAACAGCGTAATGAGGGCGGCTGCCCTGAGATTGGCCCGTCCGGATGCAGCTTCCGTCATCGCGGACCTCATAGTAGAATTGCTTTCCCCGAGCAAGGGATAGAATATGGCCGAAACAATCCTCTCAGAGAACGCGATCGTCCCCGCGCCCGAAGGTCTCCGCAGTCTCCATTTCATTGGCATCGGCGGGGCTGGAATGAGCGGGATCGCCCTTGTCTTCCACAATCGGGGCTATCGCGTGACCGGGTCTGATCTCAAGTCGTCCCGGTATGTCAACCTCTTGGAGAATGCCGGAGTACCGGTCGCGATCGGACACAAGGCGTTGAACGTTGGCGACCAGGACGTAGTTGTCATTTCCTCGGCCATCCCGGCTCACAATGTCGAGCTGCAAGAGGCGCGCCGTAGGGGGATTCTGATAGTCAAGCGGGCTCAGGCCCTGGCCTGGATCATGGACTCGGGGCGCGGTATAGCAGTCTGCGGGACCCACGGGAAGACGACCACCACATCCATGATTACCCGGGCGCTCGTCGACGGCGGATATGATCCAACCTTCCTGATTGGCGGAGAGCTGAACGACCTGGGATCGAACGCGCGCCAGGGCGACGGAGAATTCGTGGTGTGTGAAGCCGATGAGTCCGACGGCTCACTTCTTCTGCTCAGACCGGAAGTGGCGATCCTCACCAATCTGGAACTCGATCATCACAGTCACTACCTGCACGTGGAGGATATCCAGAGGGTCTTCGCGGAATTCTTAGGCAGGCTTCCCGCCCATGGACTGCTTGTCTATTGCGCCGAGGACCCCCGCGTGTCCGCGTTGGCCACACCTCTTGGCTGTCGCCTCCGTTCGTACGGCTTCGACGCACGGGCCGAATACCAGGCCAGGGAAATCGTGGTAAGCCCTCCTGGGACTAGCTTCGAGATATGGTCTCGAGGCAGCAAGCTGGCCTCGGTTTCGCTGCAAATCCCCGGGCGCCACAACGTGTTAAACGCCCTTGCCTGTTTCGTGACGCTCGTCGAACTCGGTGTGAGGCATGACACGGTTGTGGAATCACTCCGCACCTTTGCAGGAGCGGTCCGCAGGTTCCAGCGCAAAGGCGACCGGGGCGGGATCACCGTGGTAGACGACTACGCCCATCATCCAACGGAACTCAAGGCCACGCTGTGTGCTGCCCGTGAGGGCGAGTGGGATCGCGTAATCGCCGTCTTCCAACCCCACCTTTATTCGCGCACCGAGTTTCTTCATGCTGAGTTTGCTGAGGCATTGCTCGAAGCGGACGTCGCCGTCGTGACCGACGTGTATGGGGCCAGAGAGGACCCGCGTCCCGGCGTGAGCGGCAAGCTCATCGTCGATAGTATTCTCAGAATCGACCAGCGCAAGCCGGTGGTGTATCTGCCTCGTCTCGGTGCCGTGGTCGACTATCTCAGAGAATCCACGACGGATGGGGATCTCGTTCTCACACTGGGGGCAGGAGACGTCCATCGCATTGGCGAGCGCTTCTTGATCTCGGACTAGTCTGGAGCCGAAGAATAAGCGCGGCGGGAATCTCCTCATTGACGAAGGAGTTGCGCGGGATCGACGGCGTTCGGCCGTGGGCGAACGCCCCGCTTGCCCCGTTCACGACCATAGGGACCGGGGGGAAGGCCGGCCT
>JAMDEO010000223.1 GCA_023483915.1 Actinomycetota bacterium | reverse complement strand
CATGTCGCGCCGAACGCGCAGGAGGCCGCGAACCTCGGCTCGATGAAGCTCTTCACCACGGGCAAGATCGGGATGATGGTATCCGGCAGTTGGGCCGCGGAGCTCATATTCAAGAAGGAGATCAAGGACTTCACCTACGATGTCGCGCCGATAGTGATGGGTCCGAAGCGCCGGGCAACGTTCATCGGCGGCGCGGCGTATGCGGTCCTCAGGCGCTCGCGGCACAAGAACGAGGCGTGGGAGCTGGTGAAGTGGATGACGGGGAAGGAGTATCAGCGAAGCGCCGCGATCCGCTCGCAGATCATCCCGAGCCGGCGCTCTGTGGCCGAGTCCGGCGCGTATCTCAAGCTTAACGCGCCTCCGAAGAGCCGCAAGGTCTTCCTCGACATGATCCCCTACGGCCACCCGAGGCCGCACATCTCCTGCGCACCCGAGATGTTCCAGATCATCGGCAGCGAGCTGGACCTCGTGCGCCTGGGCAAGGAATCGGCCAGAGCCGGGTGCGAGAAGGTGACACCGGTGGTGGACCAGTTGCTGAGACACAGGGAATAGGGAAGTGGGAACTGGGAATTGGGATTTGGGATTTGAGATTTGAGATTTGACATGGGCAGTAGGAAGATCGGTGTCGGCTTCATCGGGCTGGGGCATAATGCTCTCGGCCATATCCGCGCGCACATCGCGCTGGGCAAGTCCGACCTTGTGGCCTTCTGCGACCGCAACCCGAACCGCGTCGAGGCGGCGCGCAGGGAGTTCGGCGGCGACGCCCTCTACACAACCGAGGACATCTACTCGAACCCCGGCGTTGAGGCGATCTCGATCCACACCGGCGACGGCCAGCACAGAGAGCCGTTCGTCAAGGCGGTTCAGGCGGGCAAGCACGTGCTTGTCGAGAAGCCCGTCGCGAACACCGAAGAGGATGTGCTGGCGATGGTCGAGGCGGCGAATTCGGCGGGTCGTTCGCTCAAGATTCAGGTCGGCTACATCCTCCGGTTCAACCCCCTCTTCGAGGCTATCCACAAAGCCGCTCGCGAGGGCAAGCTTGGCAATATCTACTACGTGGAAGCGGATTACGTCCACAACCTGCTCTACCAGGCAGGGCAGACCGACGAGATGACCGGCAGGAACTGGTTTCTGGAAGAGGAGCTGCCGATGGTCGGCGGCGGCAGCCACGCTCTGGACCTGCTGCGATGGATTTCCGGCAAGGAGGTGGTCAGGGCCAGCGCGTACTCCAACCACTTCACGTTCCTGGAGATGCGCAGCGATGATTGCCAGGTAGCCCTGTTCCAGTTCGAGGACGGCTCGATCGCCAAAGTCGCCGCCCTCTACGGCCCCAGGTGCGAGATGGCGCCCTGCTACAACCTGAGGCTCTACGGCACCAACGGCACTGTGGACCGGGACCGGATCGCCATCTCCTCCTCAACCGCCGACGTCCATCCCGCCTTCGAGCAGATCGACGCCCCACGTGTCCGTGGCCACCCCTACGGCCCGGAAATCGAGGATTGGCTCGACGCCATCACGAACGACCGCCCGACCCGAACGCCCCTCCACGACGGCGCGAACTCTACACTTGCGACTCTCCGCGCGGTCCAAGCCGCATGTGAGGGAAGGGCGGTGGAGGTGGCGGTGTTGGCCGCCGAGAGCGACAAATGACGTAAGCGGATGCGCACCGGTGTTTCGGGATTTGAGGGTTGGACCACACGCCCGGTGCTTCGACGACGGAGCCCGGTCCCAACCCGGAAATCCCGAAACAAAAGTGAAGTGCGGCTTGACAAATGAGCGGTCGGCGGCTACACTGCAATCAGAGCCCAGCGCACTCAGGGCTGCAATTGAGCAGTACGTGCGAGGGGCTTTTCTGTCTTCACAACACCATCGGGCTCCGAAGAGAGCCGGAGGAGGAGAGAGATGAGAGCGGCTCTGCTTGTTGCTCGGTACGGCCTCGCACTGATTGCCAGTGGCGCCATGGCTGCTCAGTACCGAATAGTGGACCTCGACCCCACCGGGAGGTACGGCGGAGCGGAAGACGTAAACGAGAACGGCTGGGCTGTGGGTTCCAATGGCTTCCACGCTTGCCTGTGGCGGAACGGCAACATGGAGGACCTTGGAACCCTTGGAGACGCTTACAGTGTCGCGCACGGGCTGAACAGCAGCGGCCGGGTAGTGGGTTACTCAACCATTCCTGGTGGTGGTTCAGCATTCGTCTGGGAGAACGGGCGCATGTCGAGCTTGGGAGGCGGCGAGGCTTGGGACGTCAACGATCTCGATCAGATCGTGGGCGTCTGGCCCGGAACCTCGTATGGCCCGCACTACGCGTGCCTATGGGAACGTGGAATGGTGCAGATCCTTGGCTCTCTCGGCGGCAACAGTGTCGCTCTTGCGATCAACAATCACAGCCAGATCGTTGGCAGTTCGTGGACAGAGCCGGGGGTGACCAGCCACGCTTTCCTGTGGGAGAGTGGTGTGATGCGCGACATCGGCACCCTGGGTGGCAGATTCTCCGAGGCCCGTGACGTCAATAACGTGGGACAGGTAGTCGGCTACTGCGCCGGAGTGGGCCAGAGCTTCCTGTGGGAAAACGGCTCGATGCGAAGCATCGGCACCTTTGAGGCCTGGGCCATCAATAACCTGGGCCAAGTTGTAGGACGGGATGGGCAAGGCCTTCCGGTTCTATGGGAAGACGGCGCAGTATACGACCTGCCCGTCTGCGAATTTCGGACCTTTGCGATCATCCGTTTCGGAGTGATCCGATCATCCATTTCGGAATGATCCGATCAACCGTTTCGGGGGTTCCGATCATCCGTTTCGGACCAATCGAACAGTGCCGGAGTTGAGCGCGCTGGACACTTGTGACGTCCAACCTCTGGATTGTGAGTTCGGAGGTGAAGATGTCAGGAAAGGTAGTGTCCATGCGCAATGCAAGAGAGGTTCTGAGACTGCGGATCGGGCAAGGTTTGACGATCCGTGAGGTGGCGTCGGGCTGCGGGGTGTCGCCGTCGACCGTTCTGGAGTATGAGAAACGGTTCATTGAATCGGGAATCTCTTGGCCTCTGCCGGAGGATCTGGACGATGTGGCGCTGGGACGCGTGCTTCGGTCGGGTCAGCCGTCGGGACCGACGCGGCAGATGCCCGATATCGGCTATATCGTCAAGCAGCTCAGGCGCAAGCATGTCACCATGCAACTGCTCTGGGTGGAGTATCGCGAAGCATTCCCCGAGGGCTACGGTTACACTCAGTTTTGCCACTGGATAAAGCAGCAGCGCGCCGAGCTCGATGTCACACTGCGCCAGGAGCACAAGGCCGGCGAGAAGGTCTTCACCGATTACGCTGGCGCGACGATCCCGTTCATCGACCCGAAGACCGGCGAAGTCGTGCAGACGAACCTGTTTGTCGCGGCGCTGGGAGCGTCGAGCTTCATTTACGCCGAAGCCACCCTTGACATGTCCGAGGCCAACTGGATCGGCTCGCACGTTCGTCTCTTCGAGTTCCTCGGTGGAGTCCCCGAGATAATCGTCCCCGACAACACCAAGTGTGCCGTGATCCGCCCGGATCGGTACGAACCCGACCTAAACCCGTCGTTTTCCGAGATGGCCGCCCACTACGGCGCCGCCGTGATACCGGCTCGCGTCCGCAAACCCCGCGACAAAGCTATCGTCGAAGTTAGTGTTCAGATAGCACAGCGCTGGGTAGTCGCGGCGCTCAGGAATCGGACATTCCACAGCCTGGCTGAGATCAACGAGGCTATCTCGGAGCTTCTGGAGAGGATCAACAACCGCAAGTTCAGAGCTATCGATGCCACCAGGAAGGAACTCTTCAACAAGATCGACAAGCCTGCGCTGAAGCCGCTGCCAGCGACCCGCTACGTCTATGGCGAGTGGAGGAAAGCCACTGTCAGTATCGACTATCACGTCGCCGTCTACAAGCACTACTATTCAGTGCCATACCGGTTCGCCGGAAAGCGGGTCGATGTACGCCTGAGTGCACTGACCGTAGAGGTCTTCCTCAACAACAAGCGCATCGCGAGCCACCCGAGAAGCCACCTCGTCGGAGGTTATTCCACCCACCGGGAGCACATGCCCGCCAGTCACCAGAGGTATCTGGAGTGGATGCCGTCGCGCATCATCAACTGGGCCGCCGCGACCGGCCCCGCTACGGCTGAATTGGTCAAGAAGATCCTGAACATGCGTCCTCACCCTGAGCAAGGATTCCGCTCGTGCCTCGGAATCATAAGCCTGAGCAGGAAATACGGCCCGTCGAGAGTGGAGGCCGCCGCCAGGCGGAGCCTGGCGATCCGCTCTTACTCCTACACATCAGTCAAGTCGATCCTCGAAAAGAAGCTCGATTCCCAGCCCATCAAGGGACAGCTCGAATTCGCCTGCGTCTCGACTCACTCAAACATTCGCGGACGAGACTACTATCGAAACTGAAGGAGGAACCAATCATGATGACCAACCAGACGCTCGACAAACTACACGGCCTCAATCTCAAGGCCATGGCCGAGGCGATCTCGGAGCAGATCGCCAACCCAGAGTTCGTGTCACTTTCGTTCGAGGAAAGGCTTGCTCTCGCGGTTGACAGGGAGTGCGACGCCCGAGCGAGCAGGTCTCTCGCCCGCAAGCTCAGGGACGCGAACCTGCGCCAGCAGGCCTGCCTCGAAGATATCGACTTCCGTGCGCAGAGAGGACTCGACAAGGCCGCCACCTTCTCACTCTTCGAATGCAACTTCATTAGGTCGCATTCGAATGTGATCATCACGGGGCCCACCGGCGTCGGTAAAACCTACCTCGCTTGTGCTCTCGCCAACAAGACCTGCAGACTCGATTACACCGCCAGATACTTCAAAACGAGCGCTCTGCTCTCGGAGATCGCC
>JAMDEO010000200.1 GCA_023483915.1 Actinomycetota bacterium | reverse complement strand
TGATGGAGTGGTTCTTCCTCTCCACGATCTCGAGCCCGGCGAAGAAGGCCGCGTTGAAGAGCGTTGTGGATACCTGGCATATCCCGCCGCCAAACACGTCCTCCAACTTGCCAGGCCCGACGATGCCCGGCGCGGTCTTATAGCCACGGGCCGCGGTCCGCGGTCCTATCTGTTTGTCGAAGTTATAGATCTCGCCTGGAGCTAAAAGTACGTCGCTGGCGTATTCCGTGGTGATCCGAACGTTGATCTGGCGGTTCGCCGTTCCCACGTATGGCGGAGTGGTGTAGCTGGACAGAAGGTCTTTCACGCCCATGGCCTCGGCCTCGGCTGTGGTCAAGTCGGGATCGACGGTAGTTACAGCCACCTCCATCGTGCGGCCCGAGGTCTGCAGAGCGGCCTGGCTGACCGCCTCAGCCGTTTTCACAGGGTCGAGCTTCTTGCCGGGCACGCCCGGTTCGACCCAGGCCTTCTTGCCGTCGGTCTTGATCTTGGCGTCAACCGGCTCGGTTGCGACCTCGCTCGCGATCTGATCGAAGAACGGCTGCATCTTGTCGGCTGCCAGGAATGGCACCAGCGTGGACACGCCGTTGACCATCTGCGTCGTGAAGCCCAAGTACGACGCTATCTGGTCGGTAGTTATCGACCAGGACTTCTTGCCGCTGGTCAGAGCTACCGGCGCGCTCAGCATGGTATTGGCCTGGTTGACCGCGTCCTGGGTGTCCTGCGCCTGGATCGCAGGATCCTGCTCTTTGAGCGGGATGGTCAACTCGGTGCTGTGCAGCGACAAGACCAAAGACTCCAACTCTTCACGGAGCTTGTCTTTGTCGACCACCTGGCCCTTTTGCCCCTCGATGACCTTCACCTGACCGTTCTCAAGGGTCAGCCCAGCATTGACCGGGGTGGTGTCGATCTGGGCCGACAGGTCATTCAAAACCTTGTCGGTCATCGCTGAGTCGATCGTGCCGGTAAGTGGGATGTCAACACTGCTGAAATACAGCTTGAGCTTGTGTCCCAAATCGACGATGAAGTTGCTCTTCCTGGACGCTTCCATAGCAGCAGAAACCGCCCCGGCAACGTCCATCTTAGTTCCCATGTCCGTGGGCAGGACCGACCAAGTCCTCTCGCCGTCGGTCAGAGTGATCTTGCTGTTTTGCGCCTGCTCGACTAGCTTGTTCAGCTGGGCGGCAGCATCGTCACGGGTCGAGCCTCCCATGCTGATGCCGGATATGTTTACGCCGGCGTGGATCTTGTTGTGGTAGAGCGCCGAGTCAATTATGATGGCCAGCACCACGATGGCGATGATGGCCCCGACTGCCGTCAGCGCGTAGAAGCGCGGGCGACGATGTCTTTGTCTCCGGGTCGCATCTGCTTGTCTCAAGAAGGGCCCACTCCTGAAATCGAGGATGCTACAAAATACCAGATGCCGGCAAAGCCTAAAAGGTTTCCTCGGCACTGATCGGGCATTTATACTATTTTCTTCCCGGGTGGCTAGATTCCTCGGAAACCGGGGACATGGACGATCTTCCTGAACTCCACCTTGATGAATCTGTCATGGACGACCGCTTAGCGGAAGCCGTCGCTCGCCGGTTGCTAGAGCCTGGCCTAAGCCAGAGGGTGCGGCTCGCTTACCGTCTTGAGGGGACCTTGCCAGGCGGCGCGGTCTCGGGGGAGGCACTGGGCCGTACACTGAGGCTCACGAGGGCCGCAATACACAAGCACGTAGATCAGTTGCGGGCCCTGGGCTTTCCTATAGAGTCAGCAGCCGGTGCCGGCTACTGCCTCAGCCGGTCCGCCGATGATCTTGTGGCGGCCGAGGCTGTTGTCCCATACCTTCTACAAGATTCCAATCCAGCTGGACGTTGGTTCGTGGGCCTGCCGTACATCTACCTGGGATCGTGCCGCTCGACCAATCTGGTGTTGCGGCAGGCCGCCTCCGGCCGTCTCGCCCGGGAGCTTCCGAACCGCCTCATCGGCGATAACCTCACCGGGGAGGCCCTTCCCGCGGGCGCCGTTGCGGTGACCGACCACCAGGTCTCAGGACGCGGCCGGCTCGACCGCGCTTGGAGCGACCAAGTGGGCAAAGAACTCATGTTCTCCGTTCTTTTGCGGCCCTCCCTTGCCCCGGGGCAGGCCCACCTCGTATCGTTGGCCGCCGCCTTGGCGATAGCGCAGACCCTGGAGCGCTTGCCCGGCCTAATGGGAAGGGTCAGAGTGAAATGGCCCAATGACGTCCTCATCGACGAGGGCAAGGTGTGCGGGATCCTCGTCGAAGGCTCCATGGACACCGACCGTCTTCACTGGGCGGTGGTCGGAATAGGGGTGAATGTCAATAGTGATCCGGCGGAGCTGATGGAAGCCATCCTACGGCGTGGAGATGAAGGCGTGGAAACTAGGCCTCGCCCAGTGTCACTGCGGCAATGCTTGGGCCGCCAGCTACCGCGGGCGCCCTTGCTCGCCGCCTTTTTCGCCCGCTTGACCGTGGTTTGGAAGCAGCTAGAGGACGGACCAGCCGGTGTGGCGAGAGTGCTCGCCTGCCTGCGCGAACGCGACGCCCTGGCCGGCTCGGTCGTGGAGGTGCGCGGAGGCGCCGGTCGGCACGACCTTGTGGCGGCGGGCAGGGCTGTCGGCATCGGCCCGGAAGGACAGCTGCTGCTGCGCACTGCCGTTGGCGAGACAGTGTCCGTGGCTGCCGGGGACGTGACTCTGCGTCGTCAACCTCTCGCAGAATGAAGGTTGGGTCGTCAACCTCTCGCAGAATGAAGGTTGACAGCTCTATCCCAGGCTTTGTAGACTGCTGCGAGGCGTACGAACTTGCACCCGGGAGGATGGCACCATGAGAAGCAACGCACCGATAACCCGAGTCGGCGCACTCGCCAGGCCCGCTCCAACTTTCACCGCCGTCCACAAGATCGTGCTGGCAATTGCAGGCATCGGCATTCTTACCGCCAGTGCCTATGTGTCGGTGCCGTTCTTTCCGGTTCCGCTCACGATGCAGACGCTCGCCGTCCTTCTTCTCGGCGGGCTGCTCGGTCCCACCATGGCCGCCTCTTCGGTGGCGGGTTATCTTGCCATCGGTGCCATGGGAGCGCCGGTGTTCCATAACGGTCTTGGGGGCCTCGCCGTCTTGGCAGGTCCAACGGCCGGATATCTCGTAGGATTCATTCCGGCGGCCGCTGTCATGGGCCTAGCGGTTCGCCGGGCTAGGCGCACCCCGGGCCGCGCCGAATCCGACGTTGTCGACCGCTCCGGCTCCGCCGTTGTCAGCTGCGCAGATTCCGCCGTTGTCAGCCGCGCCAACTCCGCCGATGGCTCAGGTCTTGGTGCCGGTCGTCTCGACGGGTGGAGGGCCCTCGCCGTCCTGGCTGTTGGCGCTGTGGTGTCGAGTGCGGTTATCTATGCCGTGGGCGTTCCTTGGCTGGCCGTCTTCACCGGGAAGGGGCTTCTCGGAGCCGCCCAGATCGGAGCCGTCCCCTTCCTTCTCGGCGACGCTCTCAAAGCCGCGGTTGCCATCGGGGCCATTAGAATTGGCGGTAATTTCCTGGCGCGCAGGGGACTCTTGCTCCACTAATCGGCCACACATATCCCGCAGTCCGGCAGTCCCCGGCGAAAGGAAACGGGCCAGGATTTGAGCGTATTCCAAGCTCTCATACTCGGCATCGTGCAGGGATTCACGGAATTCCTGCCGGTTTCGAGCTCCGGCCATCTTGTAGTCGTCCCTCAATTGTTCAATTGGCCCGCCCCCACCCTGGGTTTTGACATCTTGGTGCACTTGGCCACCCTCGTTGCGGTCGTCGGTTATTTCGTCCGTGACGTGGGCAGGATCCTGGGCTCGCTATTCTTTCCAAAGAGCATGAGCCGCCCCGAGGTCAAATACTGGAGGCGGATCTTCGTCTGGCTCGTGATCGGCTCGATCCCGGCGGGGATAGCCGGCGCCGCCTTTGGGAGCTTCTTCGAGGACATGTTCTCCAAGACACTGACGGTGGGGATATTCTTCGTGCTCACAAGCCTGCTTCTGTGGGGAGCCGATTTCGCCCTGGGGCGAGTCAACCGGCAGCCGGTGCAACTCGACAAGATGCAGGGCATGGATGCCCTCATCATCGGCTGCTTCCAGGCCCTGGCGGTTGCTCCCGGGCTCAGCCGTTCCGGCTCCACGATCGCAGGCGGCATCTTCTTGGGCTTCGACAGGCCCTCGGCCGCCAGATTCTCCTTCCTTCTTAGTATTCCCGCCATTCTCGGTGCGTTTGTCTTTAAGCTGCGCGACATCTCAGGAGCCTTCACCGGTGCAACCGGCGGTGCCTACGGCTTGGGAGCTGTGGCCGCACTCGTCTCGGGATTCGTTGCCATTTGGTTCGTGATGAGGTATGTCAGAGAGCACAGACTGCGAGTCTTCGCGATATACACCTTACTTCTCGGGGTGTTTGTGATCGCCCTCTCGCTCGCTTAGTACTGGAATCGGGGGTTTGAAGAATGAGGCCTGAACACCTGGTAGGTCGTGTAGCGCTCGTTCTAGGGCTGGCATTTGTGGCGATTCTGATCTGGACCGGAGTGGCTTCGGCTGCTTCGGCAACGGTCATCTATCACGGCTCCAAGGAGCGCAAGCAGATCGCGCTCACCTTTGACGACAACACGAACGTGCCGCGGGCACTCGGAGTGCTGCGAGCTTTGGCACACAACGAGGTGAGGGCCACCCTCGTTGTGACCGGCAACTCCGTGCAGGCTTTTCCCGCCATAAACACAGAGATCGTGAAGGGCATGGCGGCCGGCCTTTTCGAGGTGGGGGATCACAGCCGGAGCCATCCTGTTCTGACAGGGCTGTCAAGATCGGGCATGGCTTCCCAGATCGGAGCGGGAACCGACGCGTTCCGCAGGCTGACCGGCGCACGGACCGTCCCCCTTTACCGATTCCC
>JAMDEO010000206.1 GCA_023483915.1 Actinomycetota bacterium | reverse complement strand
GCGCATCTTCCAGTGGGGTGCCCGGGTCGGATACGACCACGGCTACCTCCGGCAGCGAGGGGTCTGCGGCACCGGGCCGGGAGATCAAGATCGGCTATGTCACCCCGCTCACGGGCGGACTCGCGTTCTATGGCGAGGGTGACAGCTTCAACGCAGCTCTTGCGCAGCCGCTGCTCGATAAGGGCATCGACATCAATGGGACGACCCACACTGTCAAGATCATCGTGAAGGACAGCCAGTCGAGCCCGGACCGTGCCTCCCAGGTGGCGAGCGACCTCATCCTGCAGGATCGCGTCGACATGTTGATCGTCGACGGTACGCCAGAGACGACGAACCCCGTGAGCGACGTGGGCGAGGCCAACGGCGTGCCCACGATAGCCACTCTCTGTCCCTGGCAGCCGTGGTTCTTCCGGGATCCCAACGTCGATCCCAAGGTGGGCTACAAGTGGAGCTTCGACTTCCTGTGGGGGCTTGAAGACATCACCACGTTGTTCGTCGACATGTGGGACAAGGTGCCGACCAACAAGGTGGTCGCGACGCTGTATCCCAACGACGCGGATGGCAACGCCTGGGGCGATCCGGAGAAAGGCTTCCCCCCGATCCTTGCCAAGGCCGGATACACCGTCGTTGACGGGGGTCGTTATCAGGACGGCACCGAGGACTTCTCGTCCATCATCGCCAAGTTCAAGGCGGCGAACGCCGAGATCCTAACCGGTGTGCCTCTCCCGGCCGACTTTGTGAACTTCTGGAAGCAGGCCAGCCAGCAGGGCTACCACCCCAAGGTCGCCACTGTCGGCAAGGCCCTGCAGTGGCCCTCGCAGATCGAGGCGATGGGCGACATCGGGACGGGTCTATCCTCCGAGATGTCCTGGGCGCCCACCTATCCGTTCAAGTCCTCCCTCACCGGAGACTCCGCTCAGCAACTCGCCGACAAGTGGACCGCCCAGAAGAACAAGGAGTGGCTGCAGACGATCGGTCATTCCCACGCCCTGATCGAAGTTGCCATCGATGCCCTCAAGCGGACCACGAACGTCGATGACAAAGAGGCTATCGTCAAGGCGATCGAGGCCACCAATCTGGACACGATCGTGGGCAACATCAACTTCTCGGGCGGGCCGGTACCTCACGTTGCCAAGACCGCCATCGTCGGTGGCCAGTGGACGGTGACGGACGGCAAGGCGCAAATCCACATCGTGAGCAGCCCCATCGATACGTCGATCCCGCTGGGCGGCGAGATGGTTCCCATCAGCTGGTAACACACGGCCGGCGGAAGAGGACGGGTAGGGGGTTTCGCGTGATCATCGCAGCCGAGCATCTTGTCAAGTCTTTCGGAGGCGTGAAGGTCCTGCAGGACATCGGGGTGGACCTCGACCACGGTCAGGCACTGGGGATCGTCGGCCCGAACGGGGCCGGCAAGACGACCCTGTTGAACGTCCTGACCGGGGAGGTGCGTCCGGACGCGGGGCGCGTACTGCTCGACGGTGAAGACGTGACCCACTACCCGGCCCATCGCCGCTGCAGGGCGGGGATCGGCCGTACGCATCAGATCCCGTTGACCTTCCTAGGCATGACGGTGTACGAGAACGTGCTGTGCGGAGCCATGTACGGGAGCAATCTGCGTGAGCGCCAGGCTCGAGAGCTCTCGATGGAAGCGCTCCAGCTCACTCACCTCGACAAGAGCGCCGGTCGCATGGGCGCCTCTCTCAACCTTCTGGACCGCAAGCGACTGGAACTTGCGAGGGCCTTGGCCACACAACCCCGCGTACTGTTGCTCGACGAGATCGCGGGAGGACTGACTCAATCAGAGGTGGAGGAACTCGTCACGACGATCAAGAACGTACTTTCGGAGGGCGTGCCCATCATGTGGATCGAACACGTCATGCACGCGCTCCTGCAGGCCATCGATCGCATAGTCGTCATGAACTTCGGCGAGAAGGTGGCCGAAGGGGTGCCCTCCACCGTGTTGGCCGATCCTGCCGTGCATGAGATCTACCTGGGTATGGAAGCGACGTGACGCTGCTGGCGGTTTCCGGGCTGGACGTGTTCTACGGAGACCTCCGCGCGCTGTCAGGCGTGGAGCTCTCTGTGGCTCCAGGTGAGGTGGTGGCGGTGGTCGGCGCGAACGGGGCCGGAAAATCCACCCTGCTCAAAGCGATAGCCGGTACTCGCCGCGCACGCGCGGGAAGTGTGCACTTCCAGGGACAGGACATAACAGGGGCCGCCGCCTACCGGCGCGTGAAGATGGGCCTCGCCTTGGTTCCCGAGGGCCGCCGCGTCTTCCCCAGTCTGACAGTCGAGGAGAACCTGTTGGTGGGCGGTCACCTCGCCAAGGACCCGAAAGCGAACCTCAGCCGTGTCTACGAGCTCCTGCCGCTGCTCGTTCGCCTGCGCGGACGGATGTCCGCGTCGCTGTCGGGAGGCGAGCAGCAGGCTTTGGCGATAGGCCGAGCTCTCATGTCACAACCGAAGCTGCTCATGATCGACGAACTCTCCCTCGGACTCGCTCCAGTAGTGGTGGAACGCCTATACGCGACCATCGAGGCCATGAAGCAGACCGGGGATCTCAGCATCATCCTCGTCGACCAGAATATCGCCCGCGTCATGAACATAGCCGATCAGATTTCTCTGCTCCTCGAAGGAAGGGTCATCCGTCACGGCCCGACCAGTTCCTTTTCGAAGAGTGAAATAGTGAAAGGATACTTTGGAGCATGACTATCAAGATACTCAATCTTGTCATACAAGGTCTGCTCCTGGGAGGTTTCTACGCCCTCTTCGCCGCAGGCTTGTCTCTTGTATTTGGCGTGATGCGGATAGTGAATCTGGCGCATGGCGATCTGAGCATCGTTGCCGCCTACTTTGCAGTTATACTGATGGACGCTCTCCATTTGAGCGTGTTCGCAGCACTCTTGCCGGTGATCCTGCTGCTGTTCGCCATAGGATATGGATTGCAGGCAGGCCTTCTGAACCGGATCATGGGGTCGGGGGTGATGCGTCCGCTGCTGGTCACGTTTGGGTTGTCCGTCATCATCCAGAACGTGCTTCTGATGGTGTTCAGCAGCGATCCCGTCGGGTTGAAAGGCGGCGCCATGTCGACGGGGGGCATCCAATTATCTGACAGCATCTCCGTCGGATACCTCCCCGTTCTGACCTTGGTCCTGTCCGTGGTCCTGCTGTTCGGATTGGAGACCTATCTCCGCCGTACCCGCGGTGGGCGTGCGGTACGAGCGACTTCGGATGACGACGAGACGGCGCAGCTCATGGGCATCAATCACCGGCAGATCTACTGCCTCGCCATGGCGCTGGCGTTGGGGCTGGTCGCGGTCGCCGGCGTGGTCATGGGCGTTCGGTCGACGTTCGCTCCGTCGCTGGGGTCGTTCCGACTGATCTTCGCGTACGAGGCCGTGATCATCGGTGGCATGGGCTCGATCTGGGGGACCTTCCTCGGGGCCCTCGCCCTCGGCGTCGCGCAGTCTCTTGGCTCTGCGATCTCTCCGGCCTGGGCACTTCTTGCCGGACACGCGGTCTTCCTTGCCATGCTGGCGTTCCGGCCGACTGGGCTTCTTCCGAAGACGGTGGGCGTGTGAAACCGCCGGCCACACCCGCCGGGGGTGAAGGTCGATGAGGCGCGCCGAACTAGGATTCCTCTGGTGCTGTTTTGTGGCGCTCGCCGCCGCACCTTTCTGGGCCGGTGAGGGCATCGTCCGAAAGCTGGTCGCCTTTCTCACCGTGCTCGCCATGGTGCAGTTGTGGAACCTGATGGCCGGGTTCGGCGGCGTCGTCTCCGTCGGGCAGCAGGCCTATGTCGGGATAGGCGCGTACGCGATGTGGAGCGCGTCGGCGTGGTTCGGCATCAGCCCGTTCTTGGGTGTTCTGGTCGGAGGGGCGGTGGCGGGTCTGCTGGCCATACCGACCTCTCGTCTGGCTTTCCGCCTCAAAGGCGCCTACTTCGCGGTCGGCACATGGGTGATCGCGGAGGTGTACCGCCTCCTCGTAGTCAACTTCTCGCAGATGGGAAGCGGCACCGGCGTCACCATCTCCGCCGCGGTGCGCATGGACCGGGAGATGCGCGGCAACGTGACATACTGGCTGGCCCTGGCCGTCGCCCTTGCGGCGTTCCTCGTCGTCTACCTGGTCCTGCGGTCCCGAGTGGGCATCGCTCTGACCGCCATCAGGGACTCGGACGTGGCGGCCGGCAGCCTGGGAGTCGACGTCGGCCGCGTCAAGTTGTGGATCTACATAGTCTGCTCGGCAGGGACGGGACTGGCGGGCGCCGTGGCGTATCTCAGCGTCCTGCGCATTCAGCCGGATGCCGCGTTCTCTGTCAACTGGTCGTCACTCATGATCTTCCTCGCGGTGATCGGTGGTCTAGGGACTATCGAGGGCCCGATCATCGGGACGGTGATCTTCTTCGTGCTCCAAGAGACGCTGTACCGGTACGGCAGTCTCTACCTGATCGTGCTGGGCCTGTTCGCCGTCATCATCACCGTGTGGCTTCCACAAGGGGTATGGGGCGTCATCCGCGGCGGTCGAAGCGGCAACGTGCTGGTGCCGCATCGTGTGCCTCCGGCTCTGCCTGCGTCACTATCTCCCGCAGTCGCGGCGACAGGACCCGGCGCATCCACCAACTCCACGTCGACGAATTGACGTGGCTGAATCCGAGGCGTGACAAAGGAGGCGCTCGAATGAGACTGAAAGACAAGGTGGCGGTAGTCACCGGAGGTGGCGGTGCGGTCAGCATCGGGCGGGCCATCTGCCTGCGCTTCGCATCGGAGGGCGCCCGCGTGGCCGTCGTCGATATCGATGAAGCCGGAGCCCAGGCCGTAGCCGAGGATATCCGCACCGCGGGTGGTGAGGCCCTCGCGCTGCGCTGCGATGTCACCGACGAAACGCAGACCCAGCAGATGGCCAAGTCGGTGATCGACGCCTGGGGCCGGATCGACGTGTTGGTCAACAACGCCGCTGGTGACAAA
>JAMDEO010000154.1 GCA_023483915.1 Actinomycetota bacterium | reverse complement strand
GTGTTGTTGTAGTCCAGGGGCATTGACTGCTTGCCGCCGTGGATGATCGTGGTTTCGCCGAAGGTCCCGCGGGCGGCGGTCATATAACCGACGGTCGAGCCGTTGGTGCCGTTGGTGAAGCCGTCGACCCAGGCGGAGAAGATCTGCTCGCCCTCCTTGTCCGTGTAGCTCTCGAAGTCGTCCACGGCCGCGTATTCCTGGGTGGTGAAGCTCCAGACATCGCCCGGGTACGTGACCGCGTTGACCTCATCGACCCGCCAGTAGTAGGTCGTGCCAAAGAGGAGAGAATCGGGAGTAAAGCCGTGATCGGCCATGGTCTTGGCCGCCGCCGTTCCATTGGTGACCGCGTCCGCATCGGTGCCGAAATACACGTTGTGCGAAGCCGCCCCGCGGCCCGGTCGCCACTGTAGGGAAGTATTGACACTGACCTCCTTGGCAGCGGCGCCCGGCAGCGGCGCCCGGGCCTGCATGGGCGCGTAGGAGAACCGGACCTCGCTGAGTCCAGTGACGGGGCTGATGCCGCCCCAGGAGGTGCCAATCGTCAGCTTGACAAACTTGGCTTCCACATCGCCGAGATTGACCGTGGTGTTGGCGGCGTATCCCGGCGTTCCCGGCGCCTGACTGAATTCCGGCACGTTGGCCACCGGAGTCCACGTGGTGCCGTCAATCGAAGTCTCGACCGTCACGCCTTTGGCGCCGAAGCCGATGAAGCTCTCGACCTCTCCGTTGGAGTTCCACACTTGCAGATCGTGCAGCTTGTAGGCCCGGTCGAACTCGTACTGGATCCAGTTCGGCTGGGGGCCGGCAGCGTCGCTGAGCCACATCGTGGTTCCGTCGACTCCGTGCAGGTCTCCGGCCATCCCGGAGCCGTCGATGGTCCTTTCCGGGCCCATGTCGGGTTGCGAACTGGAGGCCGTCGCCGCCACGGGTGCGATCGGATAGCCGTAAGGCTCCACGGTGAACGACCACACGTTGCCCTTGAAGATCTGATTGTCGGAGGGCTTGTTGACCTCATCGGCCCGCCAGTAGTAGGTCTGGCCGTACGCGAGCACACCGGCGGGGGCGAACGTGGCGTCGGCCTGTCCTTGACTGGCCAAGACGCCCTTGGCGTCCGTCCGCGCGGCGCTGTTGACATCCGCGAAACCGGTCCCGAGGTACACGTCGTGAGCCACTGCGAACTTGCCCACCGCCCAGGTCAACGTGACGTCGCGCGGCACGTCCGTCGCCCCGTCGTTCGGACTGGGACTGGAGGCCGCACCGATAACGGGCACCTTGGCGTTACGGTAATCGTCATCGGTGGGTCGGTAATCCGGGTCGTCCGTCCACATGAACACGTCCATGATCCCTCTGTCCTCCCGGGAGAGGATGTACATGGTATTCAGGCCGTCCCGAAGGGTCTTGGTATGGGCTTCTCCGTGATTGGTTCTTGCCCAGGTCCAGGTGTTGCCGAGGCTTTGCTCGAAGATCCGCTGACCATTGACCAGGCCGGTCACGGGCAGCGTAGTCACAGGGGTCGGGTCGCCGGGGTGTCCGTCCACCAGCATGAAGGAGGACCGGTTGTCGGGATTGATCACCCGGCCCCAGAAGTACCAGGTGCCGCCGCGGCCGCCGGCCGCGCGGATGTCGAAGTCATAGCGCAGCAGGTAGGCTCCGTCGCTGCCGCTGCGATTGGTAATAGACCGGCCGAACGCGCCGGGTTCATCCGACAGGGCGAAGCCGGCGTCGGTATCCGGTTCGCGTTCGTCGTACGCCTCGGCCTCGAACCAGATCTGGTGCCCGCTGCCGTAGTTGGAGATCTTGTAGTTCTTTCCCGCATAGACCGGCACGGTCAACAACAATGCGAGGAAAACGCCCAGTGGAATCTGCTGAAACGATCGCTGCAACATGGTTGTCTCCTTTCGCCTGCTGGCACGCCCTACGAGAGGCGTCTCGGTTTCGATTCTTGTTGCCGGCGCAACCGGGGGACGACCCTTTACGGGTTCGCCGCCGCCGGATGGCCGACGCCGATATCGTCGAGGAAGAGCTTGCCGGCGCCATCCGGCTTCGGATTGGCCTGGTCGCCCACCCCGATGGTCAACTTCTTCACCGCCGTTAGCTTGATCCCGCTCAAGTCGCTCAGCGGAATCCGCCATGCCTGCCACGTGGTCCGCGTCGTCGCCGCCGGGTCCGGATGGGTGATCACCTTGCTCTTGCCGGCGTTGTCCTCTACCACGACATACAACGGGGCCGCATCGTTAGCCGGCTGCGCCACGCCAATCGCCTCCACCTGCCAGGCCCCACTGACATTGCCGGTTGTGGAGATACTCGAGAATACGCCCGCGGCGGTCCCGCTGTCGTGGCCGGTCACCGCCAAACCGATCCGAACGCTCGCGCCCATGTTGATCGTCTGCGGATTCCAGGACATCGCGGTCCAGGTGACGCCATCGGTCGAATAGAAGCCGCTGAAGCTGCTGCCCTTGCGCTCGACCTTGATCCAGACCGGCGTCTTCAAGGCTTTCTGCTCGGTCGTGGCCACGGAAGTGTCGCTCGTCGCGGTCCCCTGGTTGAGTGTCCGCGCCTGGTAGCGCACGCCGTTGCCGGGCGTCGCATACACGGCGGCGAAGCGCGAGCCCGGATCGAGGCTCTCGCGAATCATCACGCCGCACTTGGCCCACGCGTCCGTGTTGTCGATGCTCTCGACCTTGGCCGTGATCGCGCCGTCGCCGTTGAGTTGCTTGCCGGCGAAGCGGAACTGGTCCGCGGCGTTCCAGATGTCCGTGCCGGCGCCGCTCATCGTGATCGTGCCGGCCGCTTCCGCGAAGGCGGTCGGGTTGCCCCGGAAATACAGCGTCAGGGTGTCGGCCCCATTGGCCGTCCAGTCCTGGGGCGTGTCGAAGGTCCGCTCCGCCTCGCTGTAGAAGGGTGATTTCGTGTTGTTGTAGTCCAGGGGCATTGACTGCTTGCCGCCGTGGATGATCGTCCGCTCAGCAAACGGCGCCTGGACGTAGCCGACAGTCGAGCCGGTGCTGTTGGTCCAGCCATCGACCCACGCCTCATAGATCCGGCTGCCTTCCGTGTCGGTGTAACCTTCAAAATCATCCACGACGAAGGCCTCTCTCGTCGAGAAGCTCCAGACATCCCCTTCCCAGATCTTGGGAGTGGCCGCCTCATTGACTTCGGCCACTTTCCAGTAATAGGTCTTGCCAAACGCCAGCGGGCCGGGATCGAAGCTGTGGTCGGCAGCGGTCTTGACCGGAGCCGTATTGTTGCGCACCGCATTCGGGTCCATACCGAAGTAGACCTGGTGGGAGGCGGCTTCCCGGCCGGCACGCCAGTTCAAAACCGTGTTCTCGTTCACCCCCTTCGCCCCGGAAGCGGGGACCGGCTGCCTCGGATTGACGGGGATGTAGTAGAACCGCACTTCACTGAGGCCAAACTGCTGCACAAGACCGCCCCAGTTGTTCTTGGGCGTCAACCGCACATACTGGGCCGCGGTGCCGGCGAAGTCCACGGTCGTGCCGACCGCATAGCCGTCCAAGCCGGGGGCCCGCGCGAACTGGGCCTCTTTCAGCAAGGTCCACGTCGTGCCGTCGGTGGAGTACTCAACCGTGACATCCTTGAATCCAAAGCCCAGCACGGGCTCGAAGACGACGTTATAGTTCCACACCCGCATCTCATAGAGCTTGTAGACTCTAGCGAAGGCAAATTGGATCCAGGTCGGCTGCGCAGCCCCCTTGCCGCTGACCCAGGAAGCCGTGTTGGCCGTGGAGTGCAGATTGTTCGCGAGTCCGGAGCCATTGACCGTATTCTCCGGCCCGAAACCCTCCTCGAAGCTGGAGGCGGTGGCGGTGATGGTCGTCACCCGGTTGGTGAGCGTCTCCGTCGTAAAGCTCCAGACGTTCCCCCTGAAGATCGTAGAACTCGGCGGGGCATTGACCTCGTCGACCCGCCAGTAATAGGTGGTGCCGAAGTCGAGAACCCCGGCCGGATCGTAGGTATTGGCGTCCTGGGCCTGGCTGACCAGCACGCCCCTGGAATCCGTCCGGCTGGCCGTGTTGACGTCCGCGAAGACGGAACTGAAGTATACCTGCTGCGCTACCGCGGAGGGACCCCCAGTCCACGAAAGGATCACATCCCGCGGGATATCCGTGACGCTCTCGGCCGGCATGGGGCTCGTGGCGGTGTCCGGTATGCCGCGCGGACTTTCGGCCGGACCGAAAGCCGTAGGGGTGTAGTCCGGGTTCGTCGTCAGCAGAACCTTATCGAAGACGGTGCCATCCTCCCGCATATAGAGGTTCAGGGTGTGAACGCCAACTTCAGTCACTTCCAGGGTGGACCGGGGACCTTCCATCGTGGTGTTCCGCCACCGATAGACGTTGTTCCAGCCGCTGAGGTTGTCGGAAGCATCGGAAGGCTTGCCGTCCAGCCCGACGTGCGCCGAATCGGAATTGCCGTCCCGGCCGAAGGCGAGGAGCCAAACGTAGTAGGTCCCCGTCTTGACGAAATTGACCTGGAAATCCAAGTGAGGGCTGTTCGTGACGTAATTGGTGGCGAAGGATCTACCCCCCAACGGCGTATCCGGCATGATCTGCATCGCCTGACCGCCACTGAATCCGGCGCCGGTGAATCCGGCCGCGGTCGTGACTAACGACCACGTGTTCGTGCCCATGTCCACCTTCTTGTCGTAATGCTCTGCCTCCACGCACACGATGGCGTTCGGACCGGCATCCTGTTGGAACGGTGGAGCGGCCACGGCACTGGCGGCGATGCTGACTAATGTGAGGGGGTAAATGAGACGAAACGACCTTCCACGCATGACAGTCCTCCTTCCTTCGGATCTACTATTTACGATTTACGACAGCTATTTTTTCGTCGCCCCGGAGGCCATGAATCGTAAATCGTCGGTTGCCAACCGTAGATTTCTGGAATTATACCACAATATCGCCGGCTCTGCCAGCAAAACCCGCACATTACCGGCCCTACCCTGCGGCCGGTTGGCGGTTATCAGGGCTTCGCCAAGCTGATGTCATCGACGTAGATCAGACCTTTGCCACCGGCCTTCGGGTTGGCTTTG
>JAMDEO010000226.1:3229-23333 GCA_023483915.1 Actinomycetota bacterium | reverse complement strand
GCAGGGTCTTCTCCTCCTCCGGGGTGAGTTCGATCTTCCGCGCCCGCGCCATGAGCAGCCTCCTTCGGTGAGCGTGACCACCAATGAGGCTATTATACTACAATGCATTTACGGAACGTTACACTAGACCAACGCCCTTGCCGGTGTCTAGACTCCAGCCGCCCTAAAACCAGCTCGGGGTCCTGAATTTGCCCTCAGTGTACGGACTCGGATAGACGATCCTGTGATGACCATCCTGAATCTGGACGAGCAGATGCGCCTGCCCCGACGCCGGGTCGCTTACCTCGTAGGGGTATGACGGCACATGTCTGTCACGGGTGAAGCGATAGACTCCGCAAACGCCCCTATGCCACATCTTACCGAGCGTCGCCGCAATCTCTCGTTTGCTCGTCGACCCATGGGCCAGCGCAACGGCCGTCAAGTACATGTTAACTTCATCGTACAGAATGCCACCTATGCAGCGTCCCGGAAGCACTCCCCAACGTCCTTCGTAGTCCTCAAAGAACTGATCAGCTAGATCCCCTGGAACTACCCCAACGACTGTCGACCACACAATACCATCACACGCATCCCCAGTAATATCAGTAAAGTCTTGCAGAGAAGGCACATATTGTCCATATAGAAGCGCCTGTATTGGGTCCTTCTTGAACTGCATGGTGAAAGAAGCGACGTCATCGAGAGCTAGATCAGATATAAACACAACGTCTGGCTTCTTGCTGTGCAGCTTCTCAAGTATACCATCCCATTTAGTCATCGGTGATACAACTGAGTCAAACATGGCAATATCCCAACCATGTTTTGTCATACTTCCGCTCAGATTGTCCGCTATTCCCGAGGCGTACGGGTCATTGGCTGAAACTATGGCTATGCTCTTCTTCTTTGGCGCCCATAGTCCCTTTCTTTCCAGATCGTCCAAGAAATATGGAAAGCCAATACCATACCATTTTTGCGAGGGGTCACACATGAAGCACATCCAGTATCTACCTGGATTTGAGCTGTAAATTTGTGGATTAGACTCAAGAGTATTTACATGCAAATAGAGCGTCTCCATGTCGGCGACCATTTCGTACTCGGGACCTGAGAACAGCAAGTATCCGTTGATGATCGCGTCGACATTCTCCTCTGCGATCAGCTTGTGGAAAGCGAACATCATCGTCTCGGGTTCCATATCGCCTACATCGACGACCACATACTCAATCTCGCGACCGGCAGACCCCCCCCGTGCATTCCACTGATCTACTGCCAAGGTCGCTGCCTGCTGTTGCTCCAGCCCATCGGCGGCCGCAAAGCCAGAGAGCGGCAGGGCAGAGCCAATCTTGATCGGCCTGGACAGTGCAGTGGACGTCGAGCGGCTAACGGGGGGCCTTCGGTCGGCCTCGCGTGGCCCGCCTTTCGCCGATACGCTGACGCTCTGCTCCGATGGCATCAAGGACCTCAGATTCAGCGCCATCAGGAAGGCTGCCTGGGTTTCGAGCGAGCTGATCCGCTGACCTGTCAGCCGTTCGACGAGGCTTAGCCGGTAGCGGAGCGTGTTCTTGTGCAGATGGAGAGCCGCCGCCGTCTCGGCAAGATTACAGTCATGGTTCAGATAGGAGGCAATGGTGTGAATAAGGATGTTGTGCTTCTTCTTGGTGTCATAGGCTAGCAGCGGCTCCAAGAGCGTATCGACGTGCTCGGCGGAAGCCGAAGACCCCAGTGACTCGAACAGCACGTTCAACATCCCAAGATCCTCGAAGGCGAGGGTTCCGCCTTTTGCATATCGTTGCCGGGCTATCTCAAGCGATCGCACCGCCTCAACGTAGCTCTTGTCCACGCCTTCGGAGAGAGTGTACGGTCTGCCACTCGCCACCCAAACCGGTGACTCACCGCCGCAACGATCGACGTGCTGGTAGAAAGTCTGCAGGTCGTCTAGTAGACAGCGAACCGCCCGATGGACCTGGTGGGCGATGGTGACACGCGACCCTTGGCATTTCACGAGAGCCCGACGATTCCCTACGCTGTCCAAATCCCGGATCACCCGCAACGCATTCGCGCGCATAGCCCCAACGTCTGCGGACGATCCGTACTCCACAAGGATGACAGAGAACGGAGTTGTAGCGTCGTATCCTTGCGTGATAAGCCTCTCGGCCAGTGCATCCTTGTTCGACACGGACGTCGCCGTCAGATCGTCGACCAAGCTCGAAAGGAACCGCTTCTCCAACTCCACCGTCAACCTGATCTCGCGGAAATGGTGGCCGGCCTCGCCTGACAGGCACAGCAGGGTCCAGGAAATCAACTCCGTCTGCTTACCCTCATGGACCAGGCAAGCCACACCCTCGACGTCTCCGTCTAGAACGACCGGGGAAATGCTGATCATTCCTGCGCCAGATCCTGGCAGAGGTCGAACGACGGTCGGACCGGCAAGGGCGGACCCGTTCAGGTGCTTAAGCGCACTTCGAACAACGTGGCCGCTTTGGAGGCTCCCGGGCCACTCGGCCCCGCCAAGACGATCTATAAGCGCCTTGTCGTCGGGAAGGCCGAACCCCAAGGTGGATCCGTCTGGCGTGGTAACGAACGCCACGGCGCCCGCAGCTTGAGCTGCGGCGCCACAGAGAGCTTGGAGGCCCCCCTTCGAACCACCCGCGGCCCTGATCCGCTCGTAGACCATCTGGGGCATCTGCGGTCTTTCGGAGTCAAGTACGGACATCACGCCCAGCCCCTCGTCGCTCAAGCAATTGAGGGTCGCATCCTATGCCCCCGGGCCAAGGTCGACCGGACAGATTCACGGCGTTCGCGCAACCCCCGGGCCACACTCACCTGAGCCTCATCGGCAGCACGCGGCCACATCCCATTTCCGACCCTTCGCAACAGGTGCAAGCGAATACAAATGAGCAGGGCTGCCATCAACACGGCTGGGAGAAGGAAGGCTAGTCAATGGCATGTGCACGACCCCCCGGTTGTCACTATGCCTCAGGAAACTCTTGAGCCGGCATTGTATCAGAGGGCACAGCCGGTCGCTACCCGGAAAGCCTTCGTTCTCCCGAGGCGCGCACAGGCACCGCCAGAAGGACTGTACCACTCACTCACTCGAGCGTCCCATTCCTGGGCAAAGACTTGAGTCACGCAGGGCGGTGCAGCACCTGCGGGGAGACAGCACCTCTGCCTTGCTTCACACCTTCTCGATCTCCGCCATGACAGAATAGAAGACTGGTCCGTCTCCGATGTCGCTCGTCTCTTGCGACGTGAGCGCGTTGACGTTGAGGCCGCCAGGGGTCAACGAGCTGGTGAACTGTTTCTGCGCCCCCACTACACCCTTCAGCAGACCTTCTATGACCCGGGCTACGCCAAGCGTCTCTCCCCGGTCATTGAAGAGTCGGCACAGGTCACCATCGCTAATCTCACGGTCTGCGGCATCAAACGGATTGAGCTCGAATTCCTGCTGGGGTACCCACCTCCGCAATGAGGGGACGTGTTGGAACGTGCTGCCAATATAGAAGTGCATCGCAGAACTGATCACCTGTAAGGGGTATCTGGCGTGCATACCTTCCAGGCTCCCAAGCCCCTCTTTCTCCGATGTGTACGCGGGCCATGGACATCCCTGCTTCTCCAGCGAACGCGAGTAGAGTTCGATCCTTCCCGTAGGGGTGGGCCAGCGGCCGCTGTTTGGCCCAGGTCGGTCGGGGGATTCGACGGCCGTTCGCGTCCAGCCTTTTTCTGCCAATTCCTGTAAATCCAAACCCTCGTACAGGGGGTTGATCCGCGCCGTCGCTTCGAGGAGTCTCCTGATCATGTCCTCGTCGGATTCCAAGAACGCGGGATCCTCAAGGCCCATAACGCGAGCAAGAAGTCGGAAGGTCTCCTGGTTGCTCTTGCTCTCCCCTATAGGCTGTATGGCCTGTTGGCTTAGGCCGACGTAGTAGTGACCGTACGCCGCGTGAAAGTCAGTCTGCTCGAGCTGTGTGGTTGCCGGCAGCACAAGGTCAGCATGCAGAGTCGTGTCGGTCCATACAACGTCGTGGACGACCGTGAACAGACTGTCTCGGCAGAGCCCTTCTCTGACCGAGTTGCTGTCGGGAAGCGAGTTGATGGGGTCCGAATTCCAGACATAAAGAGCGCGGACGGGCGGGTCGAGTTCCTCGTTGCAGAGCGCTCGACCGAGCTGTACCTGATTGAGCGTCCGCGGTTCGCGGCCAGCAAGGAAATCGGGACGCTGCAAAGCCTGAAGATCGACAGCCCATGTCTCTTCCAGTGTCCCGGAGCAGACACCACCACCGCTGCGCCAGGCACCCGTAACAGCGGGCAGGAGTCTGATACAACGACTCATCATCCCCCCGTTGTCGTGCCTCTGGAGGCCGTAATTGAGCCTGATGAAACTGCGCTTCGTCCGGCCGAATTCTTCGGCGAGGAGCATTATCTCCGCGATCGGAACACCGGTTATCTCGGACACTGTCTCCGGGGAGTACCGATGAAGTTCCCCGGAGAGGAAGCCCTCCCATCCCTCCACATGTCGGGAGAGAAACGCCTGATCGTGCAGGTCGGCCTTGGCGATCGCGTTCATCATTCCCAATGCGAGAGCATGATCGGTCCCAGGCCGTGGCTGGACGTGTCGATCCGCGAATGCGGTAGTCCGCGTCACCCTGGGGTCGATCGCGATAATCGTGGCACCCCGGGCGCGAGCTTTGCGAAGAAACGGAGTGATGTGAGTACCCGTGCTCAAGATGTTTGTTCCCCACAAGAGCACCAGGTCCATGGATGGGATAGCCTCGATGTTCGCCCCGCCAGTAGGCCCGTATGTCAAGACCCCTGCTGCATAGTCCGCGGCGTTGCAGATGGTCCGTGCGATGCGAGCGGAGCCGAGCGCGTGCCAGAAGCGGTCACTCATGCCCCAGTAGCCGAGCATTCCGAGAGTGCCCGTGGACGAGAACGGCTGGATGGCCTCCGCGCCCTCTGTTTCGATTATTCTCTGGAACCTTTCCCCGATGGAGGCTAGAGCATCATTCCAGCCGATGCGCTCGAAGCTGGACCTCGAACCGCGTGGGCCGACCCGCCGGTGAGGATAGAGAACTCGTTCGCTACCGTAGACGAAGTCGAGGTAGCGACTCACTTTTGAGCATAAGAAGCCGGCAGTAATCGGGTGACTCGGGTCGCCCTGCACACTTACGGCGCGACCGGAATCGCAATCGACCGTCACGAGCATTGAGCACGAGTCTGGGCAGTCGTGGGGACAGACGCACCTGATCACTTTGTAGCGATCAGTGTTCATGTGCCAGTCCCCCGATCAGGGCCAACGCTACCCCCAACGATTTGGACGCGACTGAAGTTTCGCGAAGGAGGATCACAGCCGCCAGCCAGAGCCGAGTGGACAACCTCTCGGAGCGTTGCCCACTCGGCCCACAAGATGACGGTGCCACAGAGGTGGGATAGGTCGGTCGGGATCTAGACGGCGTTGGACGCCACCGACCTCTCCGAGGCCCTCGAGGCGCGTAGCTGGTCTCGGCGAAGAGTTGTAGCCACTTCATCCACTCGCTCGGCGGCGATATCCAGGACGACGCCGTAGACATCGTGCGCGGCTTTGGCGGATACGTATTCGTCCAGCACATCGTCCAAGACCGCGGCCGGATCGCGCTTCAACGGATCGCCCCACCCCCCGCCGCCTGTGCTCTCGAACAGGAACGATTCCCCATCAGAGAAGGGACTGCCCGCAAGGAGACAACTGATGAACTCCCCTTCGGGGGTGAGACCTCCAATGGTGTGCCGACTACCGTCCGTCGCGATCCGTGACTGTGTTTGCGGCGGACTCGAATACCCCCCATTCACGCCGGGAGACCCTGCGCGGGTGCGCGAGCACTCCATGTTGAGCTCTCCGCGGCCCCCGAATCGGACCTGGAACTCCATGCCGACTCCGCCTCGATACTCGCCCGGTCCTCCGGAATCCATTCGCATCTCAACAGAGTCGTATTCAACTGGGAACAGCATCTCTGCATTCTCGGCGGGCAGGTTCATGCAGTTGCCGAGAGGATCCATGGTTACGTTCATGCCATCGCGGTATGGAGTACCGCCCCAGCCGCCGGCGGGAAGATCGGAGAACACATACAGATCACCCGCCGAGTCCGCCACCGAAGCGACAAACCAGTTGCATTCGCTGAACGTCGGAGCAACAATCCGCTCGGGGATAGCCTTCGCAAGGGCCTGCCAGATGGCCGCGCAGATCTTGGAGGAGGCCAAGGTCGTGCAACCGATCGTAGGCGACGGCCATACGGGGTTGAGCCAGGTCTTCTCTGGGATATCGATGGTGATCGGACGATAGAACCCCGCGTTGGCGGGAGCGTCCGGATTCAAGAAGAACTTCAGTGAGTAGTACACCGCGGATGCCGAGTTGGCCATGGGAGAGTTGATCGACCCGAGAGAGGCGGCGTCAGTGCCTTCGAAGTCGACGTTGAGTTCGTCGCCCTTCACGGTGATCTTCACATGCAGACGGATCGGCTCCGGCTGGAAACCATCAGTGTCCGCATAGTCGTCGGCTTCGTACGTGCCATCCGGAATTCGTTCGATAGCCGCTCGGGTCATTCGCTCGGTGTAGTCGATCACCTCGCGCATCCCCTCGTGAAGCACATCAAGGCCGTACTTGTTGGCTAGGCGAGTCAGCTCAATCTCGGCCGCGCGGAGCGCTCCGAGTTGGGCTTGAATATCTCCGTCTACGTACTGAGGCACGCGAGTGGCGTTCCTGATGATGGCAACCAGGTCCTCGTTCAGCTTCCCGCCTTCGACAAGTTTCGTTGGGGGGAGACGGAGCCCCTCGGCGGCTATGTGCGTGCCGAACGCCTGGCCGCCGGCCCCGCCGCCGCCGACATCGGTCCAGTGGGCGCGGCTCACTGCGTATCCCAACAACTCATCGCCGTAGTAGATAGGAGCAGTCATGGTGACATCGGGAGTGTGAGTCCCCCCCTGATACGGGTCATTGAGGACCACCACATCGCCTGGCGCGAGGACTCCGTATTTGGCGACACACGCCTGAGCGCTGAAGTGCATGGCGGCAAGGTGCACGGGGCAGTTCGCTGTCTGACCCAAGAGCTGGATACGCGAATCGAATATGCCGTTCGAGTAATCCACCATGTCATAGATGATCGGTGAGAACGAAGCGCGCTGCAGGACGTTGCTCATCCTCTCGCAGGTGTATTCGAAAGAACTTCTCAGAACTTCAAATGTTATGGGATCGAGTTTCGGTGCTTCAACTGACATCTCTGACCTCCGTGTCCGGATAGCTGGTGAGGTATACGAACCGATGCGAGCGAGAATCGACTCCTAGCCGAGGGTCTGGTTGCCGCTGATCACAACGTTCCCGTGAGTATCGGTCTGGGCGGACATGAGCGGGGGCACGACGATCTCCGCGTCGGCGTACTCTATGATGCTCGGACCCTCCACCACGTACCCGGGCAGCAGCATGTCCCCCTGGAGGATCGCCGCCGAGACGAACCTGCCATCGAAGTAGACGTCCCTGCTACCCTTACTCGGCGAGGTTGTTTCCGCGCTGACAACTCCCCTCAACAGGTTGAGAGTGTCGAGTTCGGGTTTCTCCACCTTCCCGACCGCCGTGACGCGGAGATTCACGAAAGCAACGCCGAAGATGTCAGAGGCGACCCCGTGCTCTTGCCTGTGCACCACATGGAAGTTGGCCACGATCTCGCGCAGAGAGTCCGAGTCGATGGTCTCCGCAGGAATGGGTGTGCTCACCTCGTACGACTGACCCACGTAGCGCATTCCCGCCGTGCGGATGATCTCCACCTGCTCGCGAGGGAAGCCCTCTCCCTCGAGCATAGCCAGGCTAGAATCCTCTAGTTCCTGGTACTTCGCGTTTAGAACGGCCAGGTCCGCACCGTCGCACGCCATGTAGTACGTGGCTTCGACGTCATGACGCACATCCATGACTGTCGCACCGAAGGCCGACGCCACACCGGCGAATGGGGGCACAATGATCTTGTCGATGCCGGCAGACGGGGCGATGGCCCACGCATGCATTGCCCCCGCCCCCCCGAAGCTCACCATGGAGAAGTCCCGCGGGTCCCGACCTCGGTCGATCGAGACCATCTTGATGGCCGAAGCCATGTTCTCAGCGCAAATCTGCACGATACCCTCTGCACAGCGCAGGAGGTCCATGCCAAGGCGATTCGCGAGGACCCCCAGGGCCCGGGTCGCCGCATCGCGGTCGAGCGGGAACTTGCCGCCCAATGTCGGGTCGAGGCGCCCGAGGAGGAGGTTGGCGTCCGTGACCGTCGCCTCGGTGCCACCCAGGCCGTAACAGGCAGGACCGGGCAACGAGCCGGCGCTGCGCGGCCCGACTCGGAGCGACCCGCCCTCATCGAGCCAGGCTATGCTGCCTCCGCCAGATCCGATGCTACGGATATCCAGCATGGGGACGATGATGGGCATGTCCCACTCGAGTTGATAGCTGTCGCTCACAAGCCCGCGACCACCTTCAATGAGACATACATCGAAGCTGGTTCCGCCCATGTCAGTGCAAACGAGTTCGGACTCACCAATCTGAGCAGCGACGTGCTGAGCAGCCGCCACGCCCCCGGCAGGACCGGATTCGATCAACTCTTCCGGTCGCTCTTTCGCAGCGGACGCCCTCATGACCCCACCGTTAGACTTGATGACATAGAACACACCTTGGAAGCCCCGCGCCTCCAGGTCGCTCTCCAGCTGCTCGAGGTAGTCTCCCATCACGGGCAGCAACGCGGCTCGCACGGCGGCGGTGACGAATCGACCCAATTCGCGGAACTTCGGCAGATCCGAGGACAGAGCGACTTTCACCCCAGGGATCTCCTGCACGAGGATGTCGCGGACTTGCAGTTCGTGCTGCGCATTCGCGTAGCTGTTGATGAAAGCCACCGCCACGCTGCGTATTTCCTTTGCGCGAATGAGGGCCGCAATCTCCTTCACCCGGTTTTCGTCGAGTTCGGTCCGCACGGAGCCGTCCGCGCGGATGCGCTCGGCCACGGTGTATCGGTTGCGGCGGCGGATCAAGGGTGCGGGCTTCTTTTGGTACGGGTCGTAGAGGTGCGCTCTGCGCTGTCTCCCGATCTCAATGGTGTCGCGGAAGCCCTCTGTCGTGATGAGCGCCGGCTGTGGGTAACTGCGCTCGATCAAGGCGTTCGTCGCGGTGGTGCTGCCGTGCACGAACACACCAATATCTGACGGATCGATCTCCGCCTGTACCAATGCGTTCAACACCCCTTCAGTAAGATTCTGCTTTGTGGTGAGAACTTTCGCCGTGCGACCCGTGTTGGTAGTGGGATCCCACGCGAACAAGTCTGTGAACGTTCCGCCAACATCGATTCCAACACGCAGCATTGCTCTTCCCTCCGTAAGTTGTGACTTGATCTACCCGAGTAGAGAGGACCCCCGGTCAGGCATCCCTGCCTGACTCTCGAGGCGCCTAGGACTCAACACTGGTCGGGCCCTGCCCTCTCCAAGACCCCATCTGGCGACTCGGTGAGGTCCGCCAAATCGACCGTCGACGACCCGAGCGCCAGAACGTTTGGACTCCCCTCGTGTGCCCCGTCGACGGTGTCTTCAGCCGCAGACGGCGAGCCGTCTTGCATCCAGTCCTCCAAGAAGGAGCGAGCTCGACCGAAAAGCCGCGCGGTCGTTCCGACGATTCCGCCCGGGAGAAGGAGAGCCACGACGACGATGAGAGCACCCCAAATGGCCTGGCGATACTCCTCAGTCGAGGAAAGGCGGTCATTCAGATAGACCAAGACGAAGGTGCCCACGACCGGACCGAATTGGGTGCCAAGCCCGCCAAGCATGAGCATCGCGAGGAGGCTCAGCAAGAGGCCAAGCCCCAGGACAGTCGGAACGATGACACCGACGTAGTGAGCATAGAAGGCTCCGGCAAGGGCCGTAAGGAAGGCGGAGATTGTGAACAAGGCGACGCGGTGTCGGAACAAGTTCACACCGCGAGCTTCAGCGGCCTCTCGGCTGTCGCGCACTGCCAACAATGCTAATCCCGAAGGAGAACGCAGTAAGAACGCGATGCTCGCGTATGCCACAAGGAAGATCGCAATCCCCACATACAGAGTCGCTTGTTGCCGCTCGAGGCCCCAGAACTCGATCGGCTGCAACGGGCCGAGTCCCGCGGCGCCGCCCGTCAGGCCACTCGCGTCTGTCGACACCAAAGCGGATAGGCTGAGCTGAAACGCTAGGGTGAACAGCACCATGTAAGGTCCGTAGAGTCTGAGCGATGGGATGCCTATCGCCAAGCCAACCAGTCCTCCGACGACAGCCGCCGCCGGGATCGTTAGCCACAGGGGCAGCGACGTATGCAAGTCGAGGTTGGCAGCTGTGTATCCACCCACCGCGAAGAATGCCAACTGTCCGAATGAGAACACACCCCCGTATCCCAACAGCAAGTTCCACGCGAGGTTCACAACCGAAAAGATGAGTATCAGGGTCAGCAGGCCAATGACATATGCTCCCGAGACAAAAGGAACGATCACCATCAACACTGTTATGGCCAGTAGGATTGCGAGGCTGCTGTACCGCCGCGGATGGAGTCTGATAACAGACGCGGAGTCGACCACATGGCCGGTCACAGCTCGCCCAGCCGTGTTCTGGCTTGTCGAGTCAAGACCAGTCGTGCCCGACCCTTCCGTCCCGGGGGACCGCGGTTGTTGAATCGTCACCCTACCGCCCTCCCTCGAACGAGATGCGGCCGGCGATACCCCGAGGACGAACAACGAGCAGGATCAGCACACCGGCAAAGAGCACAGGAAGCGACCAGCGCACGCCTAGCCAAAGGGACACACTGGACTCCACGAATCCCACAAGATAGGCGGCAATCAGGGTCCCTCGGAGATTGCCAAGGCCGCCGGTGATCGTCACAATGAGGCCCTTCACAAGCGCCGTGAATCCGGCCGCGATCGACACAAAATAGAAGGAACTGAGCAGGACTCCAGCGAGACCGGCAAGGCCACTCCCGAGAACCATGACGAGAAGAACGAGTCGCCCGGTATCGATGCCCAGGAGTTCGGCCCCATTCCTATTGTTGGCGAGGGCGCGAATTCCGACGCCGTACTGGGAGCGAGTCAGGAAGATAGAGAGGATAGTAAGCGTTATGGCTGCGGACACCACGATTAGCGCAGCCGAGGCGCTCGCGACGACCCCCCCTGGTATATCGAAACTGCCGTGCACCAACGGCGGCAGCGATCGTTCCCGCGGTGAAAAGCGGATGACGAGGGCCGCCTGGACGAAGAGTGCTATCCCAAGACCGGCGACGAGGGTCGATGTTTCACCGTCCGGTCTCTTCAGCAACGGCCTGAAGATCCCCAGGTGGATAATGGCACCCAAGGCGGCAGAAGCAAAAAAGCCCACCGGAAGAGCGGCGAGGGGGGGCAGTCCCCAGGAAGCCACGGCCCAGTACGCGGCGAATGCTCCCACCGAAAAGACCGCCCCATAGGCCAAATTGAGAAATCGCAACCCTCCCCAGATGAGCGTCAAACCGGACGCCATGAGCGCATAGGTTGATCCAAGAACAACTGCTGTGTAGAGAACCTGAACCACATCACTTCTCATTGGTCCATCTCCGATTCTGCTGCCGAAAAGCCCAAGTACGTCTCCAACACCTTCTCGTGTTGCAGCATGACGGCCGTCGGACCCGCCTCGATGACCCGGCCTGTGTCGATGAGACATAGGCGGTCGGCCACACCATCTAGGCGAGCGGGACTCTCATCCACGATGATCATCGCCACGCCGTGCTCACGCATGTGACAAATCCGTTCGTAGACTTCCTGAATCACTCGAGGAGCAAGACCCAGGGACGGCTCGTCAATCATCAGCAGCTTGGCGTCAAGCACCAGACCTCGACCAAGAGCTAGCATGCGCTTTTCGCCGCCGCTCAGCGTCATCGAAAGCTGCTTGCGACGCTCCTGCAGACGCGGGAATACGGCGTATACCTCACTGAGGCCGCGGCGGCGCTCGCTCCACCTGCCGGCGCCGTGCAAAGCCGCGAACAGGTTGTCCTCAACCGTGAGATCGGGGAAGATCATGTCCCCTTGGGGAACATGCGCTAGACCCATTCGAGAGATCGAGTGAGGGGAGCGCCCTGCTATCTCGAGGCCCTCGAATCGCACCGAGCCGCCCCAGGCAGGAATCAGACCCGATATGGCCCGCAACATGGTCGTCTTTCCATGTCCATTGGGGCCAATTATGCCGAGGCAATCTCCGCTGCCGACCGAGAAGCTCACATCGAAGACGACCCTGGTGTCGCCGTATCCGCAACTGAGGTCCGTCACTTCCAGCAGGCTCATTGCCGCTCGCCCCGTGACGCCTCTCCAAGCCAAGCGGCCCGCACTATTGGCTCGTGAGATACTTGCGCTGGCGAGCCTTCAAACAAGACCTTACCCTCATGCAAGATGACCACTCTGTCTGCGAGAGCACTGAGGAAGCTCATAATGTGCTCGACGACTACGATGGCTGTGCCTTCACGCTTGACTGATTGACAAAGTGCAACCGTCGCCTGCACTTCCTCGGGGGAGAGTCCACCGGCCGGCTCGTCGAGCAACAGAAGGCTCGGTCGTGATGCGAGGGCACACGCCAACATGAGGCGCTTCTTCTCGTAGACTGACAGTCGACCGGAAACCTGCTGTGCTCGGTCATCCAAGGCCACGCGCCGTAGTTGCTGCATGGCCAGTCCTAGCCGCCTTTGCCCGAATACCCACCGCCCAAGTCGACTGGTCTCGGCATAGGCAACGGCCAAAGCGACATTCTCAAGGACAGTCAGCGATGAGTACACCCGAGCGTCTTGGAAGGTCCGCCCCACACCCAATTGGCACACCTTGTGCGCTCCGAATCGTTCTATCGCTGCGCCTGAGAGCTTGATGGTCCCACCATCAATGCGCAACTGGCCGCCGATCGCGTTCAGTAGCGTACTCTTGCCTGCCCCATTGGCACCTGCAAGGCCCACGATCTCATCCCGCGAGATTGAGAAATCAACGCCGTCGAGTGCCTGCACACCGCCGAATGCTCTTCGCAGCTGGCGACATTCCATCAGAAAGCCGCCCATCTCTGGTTGCACCGGGATCCCGCCGACTCGAGCGCGCTACCCTAGATCCAAGCGGGGAGTTCGAATACAGACTCGGTGTAGGGCTTCGGGTAGATGATCTTCTGCCGCCCATTCTGAATCTGGACATACAGATGAGGTTGTCCTGATGCGGGATCGGCAGTGTCGTCCGGATACGGAGCAACCGTTCGCTCATTCGTGAAGTGATAGACGCCGCAAAGGCCCTTGTACCAACTGCGATTGATGACGTCGCAGACCTTCTTGCGATCTCCGGGGCCTCCGGCCACGGCGAGCGCAGTCAAGTAGAGATTGACTTCATCGTACAAGATCCCGCCGATGCTGCCACCCGGCTTCACGCCCCACCGCTTCTCGTATGCTGCCCGATAGTCGTCGGCCTGAGTTCCAGGAGCGATGCCACACACCGTGGACCAGATCACGCCGTTTGCAGCGGGTCCAGACAGATCTATGTACTCCTTCAGCGAAGGGACGTACTGGCCGTATACAAGCGAAGGCGTGGGGTTCTCGCTGAACTGCTTGGTGAACGAAGCAATGTCGCCAAGCGTAAGATCGGAAACGAAGATTACATCGGGGGGGTTGCTTCTGATCTTTTGCAGGATCGGCCCCCACTCGTTGAGTGGAGCAACGATCTTCTCGAAGAGGGAGACAGTCCACCCGAACTTCTCCATACTCGCCTTAAGATTATCGGCAATGCCCGTTGCGTATGGATCCGACGCCGTGACAATTGCAATCTGTTTGTTGGCTGGCTTCCACTTCCCCTCGGCCTCAATCGACGCCACAAACGCCGGGAAACCAAGCCCGTACCACTTCTGGGACGGGTCGGCCATGAAAGTCATCCAATACTTCTCGGGATTGGCCTTGTACATCTCGGGATTCGACTCGAGAGTGTTCACGTGTATGTAGGGCGTGCCTGACTCAGCGACCACGTCGTACTCCGGTCCGCTGAAAAGGAGATAGCCGTTGATGATGGCGTCCACATTGCTCTTGGTGGTGAGAGAGCGGAAATTCGAGAGCATGGTTTCGGGAGCCATGTCTGCTACGTCCTCGATCACATACTCGATCTGGCGACCAAGCACTCCTCCGCGAGCATTCCATTCTTCGATGGCCAGGGTGGCGGCCTGCTTCTGCTCAAGTCCGTCCGCAGCAGCGAACCCGGTAAGAGGAAGACTCGAACCGATCTTGATGGCGGCACCGCCGGTACCTCCACCGCCAGAGCTTGCCGACCCCGAATCGCCCGCCAACCAGCCTCCTACGCCGCCAGCGGCTCCGCCGACCACGAGACCTCCGACCACTCCAGCACCCACGCCCGTAACGAACTGTCGTCTCGAAACACTGGATGACTGTCCAACCGCCTTGTCGTTCACGATTCCCCCCTGCTGTGTTTAGACCCCGGCGTGGCCTGTGCGCGATCCGAGTCGCGCCGCGAAGTGCTATTCAGGCTACGACTTCAATGGACTCCTCGATATGGCCAAACAAGCCAAAGGTCTGGCAGGTACCCCCGCGAAAAACTGTGCCGACCTGCCAAGAGCAACCGCGGGGATGTGAGCGCATTTTGGTTCTACTCGATCACTGGTGTCGACGCCGCCTGAATACTGAGACCTGACGCCGGTCGAAATCTGGACAGTCACTGTGGGTGAGCGTCCTGGGTTTCTGCGAGACCCTTGTGCCCCACGAGAGGGCGCAGGGGGAGGGAGGCGTGCATCAGGTGCAAGATTGGGCCGAGGTCAAGCGACTACACTGTATTGGCAAGAGCAAGCAGGTGATCGCCGCAGAGCTCGGCATGAGCCGCATCACCGTCTACCGGCTCGTGGCCTTCGAGGGCTCGCCGCACTATGAGCGGGCGCTCGGGCTGTCGCTCCTTGATCCCTTCAAGGACCCAATCCGGGGGCTACTGGACTAGGATGAGCACGCCCCGGCCACCGTCATTCTCGAGCACTTGCGCGGGGAACGCTATGCAGGCGGCATCACCGGGCTCGGGCCCGTCGCGGAGCCCCCTTCTTGGCCCGCACATGGCTGCCGTGTGTTCGATAACCTAATACTTGACCACTTGGAGGCCGTTCGTTCATCGAAAAGTTGACCACCTTCAAGAGCGAGTCCTGTACCGTCGGCCCCGTTGTCGGGTGCCGTGCGGACAGGAGAAGGGCATGGGCTGAAGATGGTCGACGTGGAGTACATCAAGAAGCGACAGAAGGACGGCTGGTCGATCCGCAAGATCGCCCGGCAGCTCGAAGTGTCGCGGCAGACGGTGCGCAAGGTTCTCGCCTCGCCGGCGGAGCCACCCCGGTATCGGCAGGGCCCGCAGACCGCGCCCGTCATGGGTCCGTATATGGAGATCGTCGAGCGCTGGCTCGCCGCCGACCAAGAAGCCCCCCCGAAAACAACGCCACACCGCCAAGCGCGCCTATGACCGGTTGGTCTCGGAATATGGGTTCCGAGGCTCCGAGGTGACCGTGCGCCGGGCGGTACGCGCGCTCAAAGGCCGCCGGGTGGAGGTCTTCGTGCCCCTGGAAGCCGTGCCGGGCAAGGTGGCCCAGGCCGACTTCGGCCAGGCGACCGTCCTGATCGCGGGCCGCACCGAGCGGATCTTCCTCTTCTGTCTTCGGGCGAAGCACTCCCGCGTTCCCTTCGCCGTGGCCTACCCCACCGAGAAGCTCGAAGCCTCACTAGGCATGGGCCAGCGCTTGGGCATCGCCACGGCGCTCTTGGGCGACCCGGCCACCTTGCTCCTGGATGAGCCGGCCAACGGGCTCGACCCTGAGGGGATCCACTGGATCCGAAACCTGCTCAAGGGACTGGCTGCCGAGGGGCGGACGGTTGTGTTCGTCTCCTCCCATCTCATGAGCGAGATGGCTGTCACGGCTGAGCGCCTCATCGTCATCGGCCAGGGCCGGCTCGTCGCCGATACAACGGTGAGTGATTTCGTCCGGCAGGCCTCCAAGAAGCTCGTCCGGGTGCGGTCGCCGCAGGCGGCGGCGCTGCGGGATCTCGTGGTGGGGCCCGACGTCCAGGTGGAGAGCAGTGAACGCGGCGCGCATGGCGGCGACGGTCCACTCTTCCCCTGAAAGGCGGATGACGCGCATGCGCAGCCGGACCCCTGAGACCCACCGACGCGGGCGTGTCGACACCAAGGGTGCCTTTGCGTTGCTGCTAGTGGGCCCTTCGAAGGCGCGCGACGGCGAGCGCGCACGGAGAGTGACCGACTAGATGCTCATCAGACTGTGCGTCACCGCGCAAGCCCCTCGCCCACGTCCCTTTTCAGCAGATTCCAGAGTACCTGAGCGCCCTCCCCCCGGCTGGCTGAGGCCCAGGCATCCCAGTAGCGGCCGTAGCCGAGGAGCCCGTCCACGAGGCCGTTGTACTGCGCGAGAGCCAGGTTGCGGCCGTGCGTCCGGTCGAAGGCCCCCAGCAGCGACCAGTAGGAGTCCGGCGCAGAGAGCATCATGGCCGGCCGGAGAGAGAAGCCGGCCCGGACCACCAAGGTAGCGAGCTGGGCGCGGCTGATAGCCGCCCAAGGTCGAAAGGCCCCTCCGGGATATCCCTTGATGAGCCCCGCCTTGACCGCTGCGGCGATGTAGTCGTGGGGGTAGAGCGAGTCGGGATCGTCGGGCCCCAGATCCCAGAAGGGCGCTTCTAGACTCTCGTCCACCGGCAAGCCGAGAGCCTCCACCATAACCTTGGCGAACTGCGCCCGCAGGTAGGGCTCCTGGGCCCGAAACTCGGTCCGATCCCCCACCGGATAGCCGCCGACCGCTCCACGGTCCCACAAGGAGACGATCCCCGTGCGGTAGGGGTGAAGCCCTTCCACGTCGGCGAAGGATCCCGGTTCGCTCGGTGAAGGGGCGGCCACGAAGAGGTTCACCGATGAGTCAGGAGATACGACCAAGTCGGGCTCCCAGTGGGGCGGCAGATGGGGAGAACCGTCCAAGAGAACCTGGCTCATCCAGTAGGCGTGGGCGCCGTCCGTCGTAAAGGGGAAGCTCGGCTGTGTGAGTTGGCCGAGCTCCGTGAGCGTGCCGGCGGAGATGTTGTAGGCGAAGAGGGTCATGGGCGCGTCTGCGAAAATGCTTGCCTCGGGTCGGCCCCGGAACAAGACGGTGTTACCAGCGATCCCGATCGGCCCGAGGGAGTAGTGGGGCGTGGGAATCCGGTCGAGCGACTGATCAGAAAGGTCCCACGTGGAGAGGCAGGGTCCCCCGTGTTCGACGGCAGTCCAGGCCATCCGCCGCGCCTCCTCGTCAGTGGCGACGTAAGCGATGGAGCTCTCACCCGGACCCGGCACCGCGGAGAAGGTCTCCCTACGAAGATCGAACAGCGCCAAGCCGAGGACTCCCGGAGCATCGGGAGTGGCTCCGCGTGACAAGACCACCTGGTCGCCCATGAGTGCATACATGCGCCGGCCGGTGCCGGCCGAGAAGCTGCGCTTCGTGCCGGCGGCGGTATCGTAAGCAAAGAGCTGGTCCTGCCCGTTATCCTGGTGCTCCCGCCACACGACCCAGTGCTCGTTCAGAAGGAGAGGCGGGCTCCAGCCCGGAGTTCCTTGGTTGAGAGCGGTGCTCGTGCCTGTCTCTATCTCGTAGAGGTTGAGCACGATGCTCTCGTTGGTGCCGCCCAGCCAAAGGACCCGGCCCCCCTCGAGGAAAGGCTCGTCATAGACGCGCCCGCCGCTGATCGTGCGGTCTTCCCCGCTCGCAAGATCGTGGAGGATGAGGCCCTGGTGGCCTTCCGTCGTGTAGGTGGACCAGACGACGTAGTGGCCCTCGATGACCGGAAGGCCGGCGACGACGCCGGGCTGAGTGAGGGTCTCGGCGGTGTCCGCGGTTACGTCGTAGAGCACCACCGAGCCACTTCCGGTGAGATAGACGACGCGACCGGCGTCGGCCGACAATCGGTACGCCGGGCCCGCCATCGGCGGGCTGCGAAGCCAGTCGACCTGCCACCCAGCCGTTGACGCATGGGCTGGGACGGCGGGCAACAACGTCAAGGCCAGGGCGAGGCCGAGAATCAGCGCCAGGGCAACCCCTGTGACCTCGCCATGTGTCCGGCACCCGCGTGTCCTCATATAGTCGACGCCTCCCTTCTTAGGGTTGCCCGGCGTATTTCCGGTAGGCGGAGGAGGCCCGCGAGGGGCCCCATATCATGTAGAAGCCGAGCTCTCTCATCTTGTCGCGCCACCGCTTGTGCTCGTGAGGAGGGGCGCTCAGCTTCTTGTGAGTGTAGACCTTGAGTTGGCGGATCTCATCACTCGTGAAGCGATTCCTTAGGCTGCCGATCAGAAGCGGGGCCATGTGGGGTTTGGCCCGAATCGCGTGTACGACTGGGCGAGCCGGCGGGTCCTTGCCTGGCGACTTTCCAACGCCCTCGATGCCTCGTTCTGCGTCGGTGTCACCTCGCGCCCCGGAGGCTTTCCACGGTCATAGCGGCAGCGCGCAGGCCTCTCTGCTCTATCCGCTCGAGTAACGGTTCGAGCGCGGCCGCGGTGTTGCGCCACGACTCATGCGCGCCGTAGAAGTCCGAATCGTGCAGCAAGATCACGTTGCCGCCGAGAAGCCGCCGAGCGACGCGCTCGCAGATCCCGTCCGGAGTCGCACGCTGCCGCCAATCTCGTCCATCGGCCGCCCAGAGGACAGGAGTCCAGCCCCGGTCGCGCACCTGTCGCAACCCGCTGTAGGTAAATATCCCGCGAGGCGGGCGGAAGAGTCGCACCGAAAGACCGGCAGCCTCGCCGATTACGGACGCGCTCATGTCCATCTCTCTTTCCAGTGCGCGCGGTGTGAGCCGGACAAGCGCGGTATGGCTGTAGGAGTGAAGACCTATCTCATGCCCCTGAGCGACCATTTCGGAGACCAGTGCGGGCCGCCGCCGTACTTGCTCGCCCACGACAAAGAAGGTCGCTCGAATGCCCGCCCGCGCGAGGATATCCAGCACCAGGGGAGTGCCTCTCGGGTGAGGGCCATCGTCGAACGTGAGAGCCACACAGGATCGATCCGGGAGTCGATCGGTAATCCCGAACAGCGCCCGGCAGGGCGAGCTGACAGGAGCCGCTACCGGCAATGCGGCGGTCAAGAGAGCGCCGGACAGACCGAGCCCCAGGCCCAGACCTGTCGAGGTTCTCACGCAGCCCTGGCCTTGACTGACGAACGGACAGGCTCAGCCCCGAAGCCGACAGGCACGGCCTTCAGGTGACGGTGCGAAAGCTCGTCCAGCACGCTCCGAAGGAGGTCGGGAGAGCCCGTGGTCTTCGACTCAACGTCGACAACCAGGACGCTGCCATGCTTCATCGCTCTCCCCGCCACCAGGCCCCGAAGGTCCAGCCAGGTGGCGCCGCTCAGCGGCAGTGCTCCGGCCGATCGAGCTAGGAGATACTCCGACAGGGTGAAGCCATCCCGTGGAGGGAGGTAGACAAAGCTCCCCCCTGTAGCCTCCGCGACCTGCTCTTTGAGATAGCGCCTGAGGTGCGGCCAACCCGTCCGCGGATTCAGCTCGAGTGCGGGCAAGAGCTGGTCATTGGAATGGGCAATCGCATCCAAGGCCACGGGCGTCCGCGCATCGGCGAAGACGAAGGAGGCTGATTGGCCGTGATTCTCTAGTTCGGCCACGGCGTGGGGAACCGCTCGACTGCTCGACCTGATCACAAGAACCACCGAGGTCGAATCGACGGCGGCTGGACGGGCCGACTGAAGATGCAGTGTCTTGGCCAGGACCGAATAGCTGTCGTCGACGAAGAATGTGACCCCGCTCAGCAGCGTCACCAGGACGACGATAGCAGCGACCCGTAACGCTGAGGCGTGCCAGGGCGGGCGCGGCAGGACGCGGGCAGAAGCGCTGAGAACGACCGAGGCGGCTGAAGGCGGCCAAGCGCGGGCGACCGTGCCCCGCGCGCACGGGTCAAAGGCCGCGAGAAGAGTGCTGGGAACTTGCTCCGGCCCCGTCGCCAGCCATTGCCGGCCCCGGTCGGTGAGCACCTTGGCTATCCTGCGTGCATGTCCAGCCGGCGGATCGTAGGCGATCACCGGGCGGTCACGCACTATCGCCTCGAGGTATGTGACG
>JAMDEO010000226.1:523-3219 GCA_023483915.1 Actinomycetota bacterium | reverse complement strand
AATGCACCACGGCGTCCGCGGCCGCGATCAGCTCGTTCATCATGGGGGTGAAGCCCAGCATGACCACCCGCGGCTCATCGCGGTATCGTTCTTGGAGGTCCGTGCGTGCGCTCTCGTTGTGACCCGTGACGCACACGACTCGAGTGTCGGGGAGGAGGAGCGCTCCTCGTATTGCTCCCTCCAGGTGACCGATTCCCCATCCCCCACCTGACACGAGCACCACCTTGCCTTCAAGCGGCAGCCCCAGTTTGGCCCGTGCCTGCTGGCGACTCATCGGCAAGAAGAAACGACGGTCCACCAAGGGTCGAACCTGGCGAGCCGAGCCCCCGCCCGCTAGACGCTCTACCTCGGCAACGCATTCCGCGTCCATGACGAGGTGCAGATCCACACCTTTATGCACCCAGAACTCGAGCCCCGCAAGATCAGTCAGGGTCGCGAAGACCGGCACCTTGAGCCTCCCGGACTTCCTGAGGTGGCCGAGGACCGCGTTGAGCCGAGCATCCGTGGAAATGACCAGGTCGGGAGAATGGCTGAGGACGCGTCGATTGAGGCCGCGTCCGCCGAGCGAGCTGAGGATGAACGCCCCTAGCGCGCGAAAGAGCCACAGACGACGGACGAGCTCATAGCAGAAGCCGTACAACCTCGGGAGGCTCGAGTACTGCTGCCGATAGAAGTCACGCATGAACCAGGCAAGAAGGCGTCCCAGGGCCTCGAACCCGTTCTCGAGGACGACCTCGGAGCTCGGAGCTTCGAGCTCGAGCTCGGAGCGCAGATTACGGGCGGCGCTGAGATGCCCCTCGCCGATGTCCGAGTAAAGGATGAGGATCCGCCGCCCGTGATCCTGCGTCCGCGGAAGTTGTGAGTGAGATGTTTTCTCGAGCTCCACTGGTATGACCTTTGCCGATCGGGTCCGCCCGGAGTCTCTACCCAAGTGAGTCAGACCCAATCAGTGTCTCGGGCGTTGGTTAGGCTCGGCGTCTGCGCCTGACGCTCCCGTCTCTGCCATGCTATCGCAGCGGGCAAGAAATCAGGTGTTCAGATAGGCAATCAGGCCAACGAAGTCCACCAAACCATGCGCTCGACCGCCATCGCCTACCCCCTCGAAGACCTGCAAGGCTGGGAACGCTCCCTGCTCGCGTTCCTCGCGGAGAAGGAACGCCGCTCGGGGTCACGTCGGACAGTCGAGGGCTACACTTACCGGGGCAAAGGCGGGAAGACTGGCCGTCGGGAGTTGCCACAGCCCGCGGTAGACGCGCTACGGGGCGCGCTCGCAGCCTTCGGGCGTGAGCTTGAGGACATCGGGGTCGCTGCCGAAGCGCACCGTCGTCTGTCCGAGAGGTACCGCTGGCCCGGCTGCCTCGATCGCCGCACGTCGCCGGTCGGCGAGAAAAGGGGGGTAGCTACGCGGAGATGGGACGCCCTATGCTGCCGCCGTTGACGCTGACAAGAGTTCACGCCAACGCCGGCCGGCACCCCGCCCCTCGTGGATGTCGGTCACCTTCGACGCTGCGAGGGACAAAGCTGCGGGATCGCCGAAACTGGCCAGCACCCGCGCATCCAAGACCTCGGCTCCATTCGGTTTCACGAACGAGATCCTAAACGGCTTCCCGGCGGCTTGCAGCTTCATCCCTCCGCCAAAGTAGTACCAAGGAAACTTGACTTGGCTGATCTCCAAGAGCGAGACGTCGAACAGGACTTCCGTTGGGGTCGCAAAACGGAGGCGCCCTTCGTTGAATTCAAGCCAGCCGGCGAGGGATTGAGTCCGGCCCTTGAGCTGCCACGCTGGGGAAGCAAGTCTGCGGGAATCCATAGCGAGCCTTCCTCCGTTTCTTGAACGATCCGCCATCGTGCAGCCTGTCGACCTCTCTCGGCAGTATAGTCGACCGTACTCATTTGCCGCCAACGCAGAGGTGCGCATTGTGGAACAGGCCGACTGCAGCCTCCACTTCCAAATGGCTCCAGTGCCCGGTGCCCTTGCTTTGTCGGAAATACGAGCAAACCCGTCCCTGCAGATCGGGAGCGGCCTACCACGCAGCCCGGATAGATGTCGACGAGGTGGGGACGGAGGCGGCGGCCGGGTCACTTGTCGTCACGGCCGGGGGCTCGGTCAGAAGGAGATGGTGGTAGATCGCCCGTTCCTCTTCTTGATCCGGCATAGGGAGACCGGGGCCCTGCTCTTCTTGGGCCAGGTCGTCGACCCGGCGGCGCCATGAGCTGCAGGCGTGTCGTCATCAGTGCGCTGCTTTTGGTCTTCCCGGTCGTCCTGGCAGCGTGCGACGGCACCAGCGGGACAACATTGCAGGGCCGGGAGCAAGCGACAGGCCAGACTACTCCCTCCCTCGGCGCGGACGAGGAGGTCGTCGTTCAAGACCCCTACGACGCTGAGGGGGCGGACGCCCCTAACTATTTTTTGCCTGAAAGCATCACGGTCGCACCAGGTGTGAACTTAGCCAGCGCGCCTGCGTCTGTCCCCGCGAAACGCATCGTGATGGACAAGCCGCCCGATACCGACCTAAACCTCAAGCCTTCCCCCGCTGATCCGACCAGGCTCCTCTGGTTCTCCCCAGACGATGCGCTCGAGGTCTCTCTGGGCAGCCAGCAGGTGGCGATCGAACAAGCTACGAGCTACCTCAAAGAGCATGGCCTCTGGCTCGATGAGTGGGGAGAGCCCACGGTGAGTGTAGGCCCGGGTGGGC
>JAMDEO010000226.1:0-513 GCA_023483915.1 Actinomycetota bacterium | reverse complement strand
GTAGGCTCGAGTGTGAGCGGGTCGGCCACCGACTACAAGGTGACAAGCTGGCTCGTCGCATTCCCCGGCAAGGCAGTTCTACCGGGCATCCCCCGCACCGTCTCCGTGCGGATCGGAGATAAGAACAGGCCGGTGGGCCTCTCCCTCCGCCTGCCAAAGGCAGAATCCCTCCCCGGCAAGATCGTCCGCTTGAGGACCCTGGATGAAGTCTTGCAGGATCTCGACGCCTGGAGGGCGGGACTGCCGAGCGCGAAGCTTCAGGAGAAGGCTAACGGCCAAGTCCATCTACTCGTCCAAGGCTATAGGCTCCTGTACGAGCGGCCTTTGGGAGCGGCAACCGGAGACTATCTTGCCGTCCCTGTGTACGAGTTTGACGTAGAGATCGCCTCGGGCGAGTTCGCGGGGACCAAAGGCACCTAACGTGTGGTGGCCGCAGCGGAGACGGAGGCCGCGGTAATGCGCGGGCGAGGAGGCGAGGGCTCGACGTCGACGACCATCCCGTTGCCGGAGAAC
>JAMDEO010000104.1 GCA_023483915.1 Actinomycetota bacterium | reverse complement strand
CGGCTGTCACATGCCCAAGACCGGGTGGCAGAGGTTGCAGGCGTTGGGGGACTTGAAGCGGAGCGTGGCGGCCGGCGTGGGGGGACGCATCGAGTGGTCGCTGCGGGTCATCCGGGCGAACTCGGTCTTGGGCATGTGACAGCCGATACAGCGGCTCCCGGCGCTATCGGCCGGATGGTGCGTGTGGGCGGGGGCGTGGTCCACCTTGTCCTGATGGCAGGGCAGGCAGGCGGCATTGGGCCCGGGGTCCCCTGGTGGGACAGCCGCCCCCGGCTGTCGCTCGGCGAAGCGGTAACGTCCGCTGGAGGTGTGACAGTGCCGGCAGTCGAGCTTCGGGACCCCAAACGCGAGAGAGCGCGTTTGGGAACCCTTGCCGCGGCGGGCACAGGGACTCATCCGCCAGGAGGTCATCGTGTAGTTCTCGCCCAGGTCGCGGCCATCGGGGTAGAAGTCCGGGTGCTCCAGCGTGGTCAGGTCGAAGCGATCGAAGAAGCGGTCGCCCGGCCGAAACGAAGCGCTGAGGGGACTGAGCTTGGCGTGGCACGAGCCACACAGCGCGTTGATCTGCTCGGCGGTGAAAGGCTTGAGGCGAACGATCTTGAGATCTTGGGAAGTTTCCCGTAGGGGCAACCGGGACCCCATACGCGATCCGTCCGCGTTTGGGAACCCGACCCCGCGGTTGCCCTCTGAGGATGGGCGGGCACGGGGGCCCGCCCCTACGGGCACACTCCGAGCCCCCTGGCAGACGCGGAGGTGCTCCTGGGCGGGGCCGTGGCAGGCCTCGCAGTTGATGCCCGGCTCGGCCCACGTGGTGCGATAGGTATCGGTCTGGGTAGGGCTCGGGGTCCCCAACGCAGAATTTCGCGTTGGGGGGCCCCTCCCAGCCGCGGAATTTTGCGGCTGGGGACCCGGATCGTAGTTCGTGGCCAACTGGCTCACGTGGCAGCCGTGGCAGGAGGTGTTGAAGGTGAACATCGGGTCCGTCCAGGGGACGGGTGTGTCGGTCCGGGCGCCGGGGAAGTGGCGCACGCCGCTGGCGGCCGTGTCGAACCATTTCCGGGTCCGCACATCGTAGGCGACGGGCAAGGTCTGCAGGCGTCCGCGGTCCAGGGGCGTCAGGAAGTAATAGACGTTCTTGCCGCCCATCACGTGGGCGATCCGGAGTTGCTTCTCGCCCTCCGGACCGCGTTCGAGGATCCAGCCTTCCTCCTTTCCGAGGCACGCCAGGTATTCGTTCTTGCCGATCTTGAGGGGGCCGTCGGGGGTCATCAAGTTCGCCTGGGCGAAGGCAAACGTGTACGGTTGCATGGCCAGGCCGTGATGCGACGACGCCCACAAGTGATAAAAGGACTCATGGCACTGCCGGCAACTGGCGGAGCCGGCGAGGGCTCCTTGGGGCCCGGCGCCAGGCGGCTGGGACTCCTTTTCCGCGGCGGGGGAAACGGCGGCCGCCCCGGCAAGAACGACGATGATGATGCGGCAGAGGTATTGCTTCATGCTGTCACAGAATACCACATCATTCGGTCTGGACACGCACATTTTCGATCTTACCAGGCAGTGGGTACGGGGCCGCGTAGTCGCCGACGGCCGTGCGAGCATCCTGGCCGAGGCTGAGCTCATCCACGGGCTGGGCAGGGATCAAGCCCGAAGCCTTTCCTTCGGCCACGACTCGCCCATTGATGAGAAGCTGCATCGTGCCGTCCCGGCTCAGCCGCGCGGTGAGCGCGAGGCGGCCGGCGGGCGTTTCGCGCGCGGCAACGGAGGTGAGCGTTCCGTTGATGCGTACGCCGAAGAGGAGTTGACCATTCCGCAGCCATAGGGCATAACCCTGCTGATGGCCGCCCTGGGCCAGGATGACGCCGTCCCGGGATTGCGGCTCGACTTCGCAGGTGATTGCCAGCGGTTTGTTCGCGATCTGCGGCGTAGACAACGAGGGGCGGCGCACGGAACAGCGATCCGCCCAAGTCTCCCAAGCCCGGGCCAAGCGGGCGACGAGGTCCGCCCTGTCGGCGGCGAGGTCGTGCGTCTCTGTCGGGTCGGCATCAAGGTCGTACAGTTCCCAAGGCTTGTTCTTCAGGGCGACAAGCTTCCAGCGGCCCTCGCGGACCGCACGGTTGCCCTCATGTTCCATGAAGATTTGACGGGATGGCAAGTGACCACCTTGGAGCACGGGCACCAGACTCACGCCTTCCAGCGGGAGCACCTTGCGGCCGTCGCGCTCTTGCGGATAGGAAGCCCCGGCCAGTTGCAGCAGCGTGGGCATGAAGTCCGTGATGTGGCCTGCCTCGCGTGTGTTCGCGCCGGCTTGCGTTTTGAGCCCGGCGGGCCAGTGAACGATCAGTGGCGTGTTGATGCCGCCCTCGTGACCGTAATGCTTGTACAGGCGAAACGGTGTGTTGCAGGCGTTCGCCCAGCCGCTGCCGTAGCTGACGTAGCTGTCCGGGCCGCCGATCTTCTTCAGGTCCTCCCCCGTGTGCAGGATGTTCCTCGGCCCGCTGGTCTCATCGAAACCGTACGGGTCCCACGGCACACGCACCGTTATCGCTGAGAAAGAAGATGACCGTGTTGTCGAACTGGCCGGTCTCCTTGAGATACGCCACGATCCGGCCGATCGCCTGGTCCATGCGGTCGACCATCGCGGCGTAGACGGCCATGCGCCGCGCGAGGTCAGCGCGACGGTCGGCCGGCAGCGAGTCCCAGGCGGGATTGTCCTTGTCCGCCCAGCCGGTCTTGATGTTGAACTGGTTGGCCGGGATGTGGCTGCGCGGCGTGAGCTGCAGATCCCGCGGCATCAACCCCAGTTCCTTCTGGCGGGCCAGACGCTGTTCGCGAACCCTGTCCCAGCCCTGCGCGTAGAGCCTCTCGTATCGGGCGATATCCTCCTCCCACGCGTGCAGTGGGAAATGGGCGGCATTGAAGGCGAGGTACACAAACCACGGCTGGCCGCTCTTGCGGCCGTCTTCGAGGAAGTCCAGGGTGTAGTCGCCGAAGACATCCGTGGAATAGAACTCGCCGGGTGCGTATTGGCGTTTCGGATGGCCTTCCGGCAAACGCGTGTAGAACGGGTCCTCCTTCCAGCAGGTGTTGTAGCCGCCGATCATGCCGTAGAACTCATCGAAGCCGCGTCGCGCGGGCGAGCTCTCGCGGCTCAGGTGCCACTTACCCACCATGTAGCAGCGGTAACCTGCGGGCCTGAGCACCTCGGGGATCGTCACGCCATGGGCCGGCAGCGCGCCGGAGAGATTGGGGAAGCCTGCCTGGTGCGGATGCAGGCCCGTGAGAATGGCGGCCCGCGTTGGGCTGCACCGGGCCGAATTGTAGAACTGCGTAAATCGCAGGCCGCCCCGCGCCAGGGAATCGAGATTAGGCGTGCGAATCTCCCCGCCATAGCAGCCCAGGTCCGACCAGCCGAGGTCATCCGCCAGGATTAGGAGAACATTAGGACGCTCGGCGGCATAGAGCGATGCCAGCGGAGCCAGAAGGCCGATGAGGAGGAGCTTTGGTTTCACATTCATAGAGTCATCTCATCGCAACGGCGTTGGCAGGAAGTCCCAGTCGAGGACCATCTTCTCCGTCAGTGCCTCCTTGAGCTCGCGCTCGACTTGGGCGTACTTCTTGTTGCCGGCAAGGTTCGTCAACTCGCTGGGATCGGCCTCCAGATCATAGAGTTCGTAGGTGGAGCGCGGCGTGGTGAAGTAGGCTCGCACGAACTCGGGTGCCAGCTTGCCCTCGGCGAAGGCGGCCTTCATCTGCTGCCAGCCGGGATCGCGCTGGCTGTCCACGGGCGCGACCGCCTGGTGCGGCGTGCAGTTGTAAATGAGCTTGAAATTCGCCGAGCGGATGCAGCGGGAAAGGTCGAACGTGGAGGCGAGGATGTCGGGCTTCATGCCGCCGTCGCCGCCGTGCGGGCCGCGTTCGGCGAAGATGTACTTGCGTCCTTCGAACGCTTCGCCACGGAGCAGCTTCAGATAGCTGACCCCGCTCATCTCTTTGAGCGGAGCCACACCGGCAATCTCCAGCATCGTGGGCGCGAAATCTTCGCCGGAGACGAGCGTGCGCATCACGGCACCGGGCTTGACCACGCCGGGCCAGCGCACCAGCAGCGGGACAGCGATGCCGGGATCGGTTAATGCGCCCTTGCCGTGGGGCAGGGCCATACCATTATCTCCCATGAAGACCACGACGGTATTGTTCGCCAGGCCGCGCTGGTCCAGCACATCGAGCACCGACTGTACATCGCCATCGACATGCTCCACTTCCGCGATATAGCGGGCCAGGTCGCTGCGCCCGCCCGGTAGGTCCGGCAGATGTCCCGGCAGCGTCAGCTTGGCCGGGTCCGGGACGCCCTGGGGACCTTGCGTATCCCAGGGATGGTGGGGATCGCTGAAGCCCAGCCAGAAGAACCATGGCTTGCCCTTCGGGGCCGCATCCAGAAAGCGCGCCAGCTTGCCGCCGAAATCGCGCATTTGCCCCGCCTTCTCGACGTAGTCCACCCGGTTGGTAAACGTGCGCAAGCCCTCGCGGTCGAGGATCTCGCCAATGACCGATACGCCCTGGGGGGTCTTTGTCGGCGGCCCGTCCAGATGGTACGTGCGTCCCGCCACACCGGTGAAATACCCGGCCTTGCCGCGCAGCAAATCCGGCAGTGCGGGCACCTCCGCCGGCAGGGGGGACGTGAACCGCACCATCCGGACCGCCACGGCGGAGCGGCCCGTCATCAGGCACGCCCGGGAGGGGACGCACTGCGGGCACCCGACGAACATCCGGTCGAACCGCATGCCCTGGGACGCCAGCCGGTCGAGATTCGGCGTGCGGACATCCTTGTTCCCGTAGCAGCCCAAATAGGGGTAGCTGTGATCGTCGGACAGCAGAAACAGGATGTTCGGCCGCTCGGCCGCCGGCAGAGCAGAAGCCGACAGCAGCACCGAGAGAAGCAGAAACATCTTTGTTAGGCTCGCAATCTGTCGCATGATGAGTCGCACCCTACCGAGGTTCCCGGATGTACACTGGACCAGCACGATTATCTGACGTCGAACGCCCGTCGTCAACCAGTGAGGCGAGCAGGGGTGCATGACCGTAGTTGCGAGGGAGATTTGGCCGATAGAAGGAGAAGAGGGAACCCTGCCCGGAAG
>JAMDEO010000205.1 GCA_023483915.1 Actinomycetota bacterium | reverse complement strand
CTTGTCCGACAATGGCGCGTGCGCCGAATGGGACCCGCGCGGCTTCGACGGCCGGAGCGGCCCGGAGAACGTGCTGCACCGCGGCGCGGCGCTGGAGCAGATGGGCCAGCCGGGGTCGTATCACAGCTACGGCACGGGCTGGGCGAACGCGTGCAACACGCCCTTGAGCCTGTACAAGCACTATGGGCACGAGGGGGGCACGTCGACGCCGTTCATCGCGTCGTGGCCGCAGGGGGTGAAGCGGCGGGGCATCGACAGGCGGCCGGCGCACATCTTCGACATCCTGCCGACGCTGGCCGGCGCGGGCGGGGCCTCGTATCCGAAAGAGCGCGGGGGAGAGGCCATCGCGCCGGCCGAAGGCATCAGCCTGCTGCCGGCCTTCCGCGGAGAGAAGACTCCGGCGCGCACGTTCTTCCTGGAGCACGAAGAGAACCGCGCCGTGCGGCAGGGCAAGTGGAAGGCCGTCACGGTGGGCAGCGGCGAGTGGGCGCTGTACGACGAGGAGGCGGACCGCACGGAGACGCGCGACCTGGCGGCGCGGGAGCCTGCCAGGGTGAAGGCGATGGCGGCGCAGTGGGAGGAGTGGGCTCAGCGCGTCCACGTGTTCCCGCGGCCGGGGGCGCGCTAGGCGAACTTCAGGCCCATGCCGGCGGCGACCTTGCGGATGTAGTTGGCGCCCTCCTCGTACTCGGCGGCGGTCTTGAGATGCTCGAGCATGAGCGGCACGGGGGCGGGCACGGCGGCGAGGCCGCGCAGGTAGGGCTGGTAGTCGATCTTGCCGCGGCCGGGGATCACTTCGACGAAATGGACGTTCATCTCTGGGATCCAGTCGAGGTCCTTGGCGTGGCAGGAGACGATCCAGCGGCCGAGCTTGCGGAAGCACTCGGCGGTGAAGGCGGCGTTGTTGTAGAAGCGCCCGGGGGAGTTGATGCCGTTGCAGATGTCGATGTGGACGCCGAAGGCGGGGCGGTCGATGGCCTTGAGGAGCTTCAGGTAGGAGTCCGGCGAATCGGGCAGGTTCCAGCCCATCATCTCGTAGGCGAACTTCGCGCGCTTCGGCTTGACGGCGTCGATGATCTTGCGGGCGTTTTCGACCGAGGCGTCGAAGAACTCCTGCGTGACGTTGCGCGGATGGGGGCCGTACCAGACCTTGTCGTGGAAGGAGCCGGCGATATCGACGCAGCAGCGGGCGCCGGTGGCGTCGGCCACGGCCAGGCCGTCGGTGACCTTCTGGAGGTTCTGCTGGCGTTTGGCCGGGTCGGCGTCGAGCAGGTTCAGCCAGACGCCGACTTCGGCGAGGACGACTTTTTCGGCGGCGAAGGCGGATTCGATGGCCTGGAGGCGGGCGGAGTCCTGGGGGGTGGCGCGCGGGCAGTTGGCGGTGTTGTAGCCGAGGCGGCGGGCCTCGCGGGCGAGTTCGCGCGGGTCGTCGGACTTGAGGAAAAGGGGGCCGCCGAGCAGGAGGGGCTGGGCGGGGGCCGCCAGGGCCGTAGGGGCGGCGGCTGTGGTGGTGAGGAATTGCCTGCGGTTCATGCGTCTTGGCCTCGTTGCCGCTGATTGTACACCTTCGCGCCGCACTGGTATCCTGAAGGGGTTCCCGCCTTTGGCGCCCTTCTGGAACGGGCCGGTAGCTCAGTGGTAGAGCATCTGACTTTTAATCAGGTGGTCGCGGGTTCGATCCCCGCCCGGCTCACCAATCAAATCAATAAGATGACGCGTTGATCGAAGCCCTCCCCGCCGTTCCTGACCCTCAAGCTCACCCTCACTGGACCAGGTATTTGTCCAGCCTCCGCGCCGTTTTCTTGGCCACGGAAGGGTAGAAGTGGGTGTACAGATCGGCCGTCAGGGCGATCTGAGAGTGCCCCAGCCACATTTTGATCTGCTCAAGTTCCTCGCCTTCGGCCGCCATCAGGCTGCCGAATGATGATGAAGAAGGGCAGCGAGAGGGATGAGGCGAGGCTCTGACGAAGTGGAAGAGCCGACCGGATGGAGGCCATTCTTGGGCCACCGCAATTTGGGACATCGCGGGCCCGTGGAACTTCACCCCACCAAATGTGCCAGCCCGATGTTAGACTCCAAACATGAAACGGGGAAGAGACACCGTGTCGTCGTTAGCTCTGTTGCTCCTCAACGCAACGGTCTTCGAGACGCCAGTACGTCAGTCCTCAGAACGATGGGAACGCTCATCAAGCCACATTCAGCCGGAGCCGATGACCAATGGCAAAAATCACCCCTGGTAAGATCAAACAGATTCCGACGGACCAGCTCGACTTTGATCCCAACAACCCACGCCTAGTGGAGGAGGGCATCAAGAACCCAACAGATGCGCAGATAATTGGCGCCCTGGCGGACACTGCCGACCTTGGCGAGCTCGTTCAATCGATTTCGTCCAATGGCTACATCGATATTGAACCCCTCATTGCAATGCCGGTTGGGGAGCGCTTTCGTGTCCTTGAAGGCAACAGGCGCCTCGCGGTGATACGTCTCCTCCGGAATCCGAAGCTTGCGTCCGAGATAGGAATCAGTGTCCCGAAGGCCGAAGCATCAGTTGCTGAAACGCTTGAGAAGGTGAGCGTCTATGTCGTGCAGTCGCCTGAACAAGCGCGTGAATTCATAGGATTCAAGCACATCAACGGACCTCACAAGTGGGATGCACTGGCGAAGGCGAGATTTGCTGCAGAGTGGTACAAAGCAGAGAAGGACAAGGGCCTCAAGCTTGAGAGCATCGCCAGGCAATTAGGTGATCGGCATGATACAGTTCAACGGCTGGTCAGTGGCATGTTCGTCCTTGAGCAGGCGGAGAATGCTCGTGTCTTCGACGTCCAAGACCGCCATCCGGTCAAGGGAAGTGGTTTTGCGTTTTCGCATCTGTATACGGCATTAACTAGACCAGGGTTTCGGGATTACCTTGGCTTATCTGCAGAATGGCGAAGCGCTGATCCAGAACTCAACCCCGTGCCCGAAGATAGGATAGACGCCCTCCGCAATGTCCTTCTTTGGCTATACGGCTCAAAGTCTGACGACATTGAACCTGTCATCCGACAGCAGAATCCGAACCTTCGACAACTCGATCGAGTGTTGCAGAGCCCCACGGCCAGAGTAGTCTTCATGCAGCGGCAAGATTTGCGTGAAGCTTATGCTCTCGTTGGTTCCTCGGAGAACAGGTTTGAGACTGCCCTGGTCGCGGCAAAACAGAATGCTGAAGCGGCGTTGTCACAGATTGGGGCCTATGAGCAGCATGACGAGACGCTTCTTCAGCTCTCTGGCCAACTCTTTAGGGCCACCAAAATCATCCACACCACCATGTCTGCGATAGCATCCGGGAAGGCGAGCTGACAGGAAATGTTATCTTTACCCGACTCGTCAGATGCTGTCTGGAGATTTGCGGATTGGCTAGAGCTCACGGCTTTGAGTTCCCCGCGTAAAAGAGCGACGTTTGCGGAATTGCTTTCTGGAATGGAGATTGCCCAGGATGAGCAGGATGAGGATTCTGCTGACGACGATTCTAAGCGCGAAGAGTTGTGTGAAGCCGTGCAACAGGAAATTGCGATTCGTCTCAACTCCATCGGTGCGGCCTATCCGTTCCGTCTTAGTGAACGCGGGACGTACCTAGAATTCCTTCCTTTGCACGGGCCTGAATCCGCCATTTATCTGTTCTGTCTGTTTCTCTCGCATGTGCCTGATCGATCAATCATACCGGACAATCTCAAGCCGGTTGCCGACAACGGCATACGCGATCTGTTTCAGGTGTGCTGTACGGTTGCAGCCGCTGGACACGTTAATGGTGACGCGTCTTGCTTCGGTTGGCCTCGGCCTGATGGCACAGATTTTCTCGAAGCATTGAAGGCGCTCTACACACGGATAGGCATCGGGGTGCCACACGACGAGGCTCCCGCTGGTGCGCCGATCTACATCAAGGACGGAGGCATCGATATCATCGCCTGGTGCCCTGCAATCGACGGCATGGGGGTCACATCCTATTTCGTTGCCCAGGCCGCTTCCGGGAAGGGCTGGAGTGAAAAGTCCGTAAAGAACGACGAGGAAGTGTTCCACGATTTTTGGTTTAAGCACAAAGTTGCAGCAGAGCGAACCCGCGGTATCTTCATTCCGTTCTGTATAGAACCAGATTCACCGGTCGTTGGCCGAACGACGGAGGAGAAGCTGCAGGGATACCTCAATTTACTTACGCACCGCTTTGGGACTGTTTTTTATCGCTACCGCATTCCTGAGATGGCGGTCAGAGGACTGAGGCGGATGTCAGATGGCGCATTTGTCGACCGCTGTGGTGAGCTAGAACAAGTGTGCACTTGGGTGGATTCTTACTGCAGCCAGCTTTCAAGGATGGCTGAGGGATGAGCCGCCATCGTTTCCACTCAATCTGCCCTTACTTCGCAATGTTCCCTGAGGATTTCGTGCGAAGATACGTGCTCGCCTGGTCGAGTCCGCAGGACCTAGTTCTGGATCCATTCTGCGGCCGCGGAACGGCGATACTGGAGAGTCTCTTGAATTCTCGCAACGCTATCGGTTGCGACGTCAATCCAGTCGCAGCATGCGTTTCGCGAGCCAAATCGGCGCCGCCATCGCTGGAAGCCGCTCTTGAAAGGCTCGACGAGCTTCGGCACGCCTATGGAGAAAGGGCCGTCAACGCGCCCCAGTTGCCTGAATTCTTCACCATGTGCTTCTCTCGATCGACCCTTCAGCAAATTCTTTTTCTTCGTTCGACTTTAGACTGGCGTTCACGTCGCGAGGATTGCTTTATTGCCGCTGCTGCGCTTGGCTGCCTTCACGGTGAGAGCCACCGCACAGAACTCTGCCTCAGCAATCGCATGCCCCGCACAATCAGCACGAAACCGGGGTATTCGATGCGCTGGTGGAAGGAAAGGGGCTATACGCCGCCAGAACGTGATGCCTTTGGCATCTTGGAAAGGATCATTGCGTATCGCTTCGACTCGAAGCCAGCGTCCTTGGTAGGCTCCGTCGTGCAGTGTGACGCAAGACAGGCTAGATCGCATTTTGCAGAGCATGTCGGCCGGGTGAAGCTGGTTGTGACCTCTCCGCCTTATCTCGACGTCACGAACTACAGTGAGGATCAGTGGCTTCGGCTATGGTTCCTTGGCGGCCCAGATAGCCCTTTT
>JAMDEO010000052.1 GCA_023483915.1 Actinomycetota bacterium | reverse complement strand
TCCTCGGGTGCCAGCCCGGCATCCTTCACCTGGACCCCGATGCCCGGCCGGGCCGTGAACCTGCACGCCAGTATTCTACCTCACCCGCAGAGCATGGACGCGAGGGAGGCCGGGTTGATGATGGCTGCCATGCAGCCAGGCCCTCGGCAGAGCCTGTGGGTCCAACGTGGTGGAATCGCCCGGGAAGAAGACGTCAATAGCCGCGTCGCAGCTAACCCATACCCGGAGGCGCTCGCTGGCCACGAGGATGTCGGCGAACTGCTGCCCCGCCATAAAGTTGCGTTCAGGCAGTGGACTCCAGACTCCACCTTACCCTCGTGTTCCGGTGTCCTCGGCCGGTTCGGGCTCGCCACGAAGCCGTAATGCTGAGCCATCCCCCGCTAGGCTTCCCCCAACACCAGGTCGTGCAGGCTGGCTTCGATCGCCGCCACCTTCAAGTGGTCCAGGACGATCCGCCTCGGGATGCCACCGAGACCATCAAAGGCGTGCCGGTGGCACTGTCGGCTCCAATCTGTCCAGCAACTCCCTGTCCGACGGCGGCTCCTCCTCACCGTGCGGACAACCTTCCCGCAGGGCCAGCACGTGATACTTGCGGACCGTCACCCTGGTCGTCCGGAGGTATTCGGCAACCCGCCGCTCACTTTGCGCCTGCCTGGGTCGATAGATGATCTCCCGTGCCTGCTTCACCTGCAGTCGCTCCATCTCTTCCTCCGGCCGATTCCGGAGCAGCATAGCGACGGCACCCATTCCCTCTCCGCCATCAAGGTGGTGCACACCCCCGACCTTCGATGGCCTACATCGACCGGCTACGAGTGGTGTAGTCTGGGCCGGTCACCGACACCTACCCGAGAGTCCACCAGATGTTCATCCCCGTGGGCGGCCTGATTGCTCGGGAACGGGGTATATACCCTCTCCGGGAGAAAAGCCGAACGCGGCTCTCAATGACTGGTCGCGCATTTTGTGGGAACCTTCGAGATTCCCCTTGTATGCGAGACATCCGGTCGCTATTCTGTGCGCGCGTTCAGGTTGAACCTCTTAATGGAGGCGTGCTTTGCGGGACACGATTTCCAACCTCAATGTGAAGCGTGCTCAGTTTCTCATTACGTTGTATGAGTGGACCAGCGGCTCTGGGTCTGATGTCGTGAGTGAGAATGACCTGGGTGCAACTCTAGGTTTCTCCAAGGCGGATTCGGACTCTATCGGCCAGTACTTGGTTGAGTCGGGATTCGCTGAATACCAGGGACTTGGCGGCAGAATGTCAATCACCCATGAGGGTGTCGTGGCGGCCGAAGCCTTAATCGAAAAGGGAGGCGTACCGCTACCGGCAGAAACACGAGCCAAGAAGGCAATCAGCACGATCGACTCTCAGCTAGCCGAACTCACCGGAATCGTTGCGCAAGCCAATCAAGGCGGCGATTACAGGCTAGCTTTCGAGCGAATGGCGCGTTGGAAGGCGCGGACCGTGCAATTACTTTCCGAAACAGTAAGTACGAGAGAAGGGCAGCAACTTCAGGCACAAAAGAGGACTACCTTTAACTATGTCAAGCCGATTTCGGACGTATCCAAGGAAGCAAACATGTACTCCTCGGTTCTTCTCTCCCTGAAGGAGGAACTGGAACACCATCCTGATTCAGTGCTCCCCTTGGAACAACAGATGCCTGAAGAGGTGATCCACAAAGAACCCGCCTCTGCCCGGTCTCGTTTGGTCTTCGTAGTCCACGGACACGACGAATTCAACACCTTGAAGCTGAGGAACTTACTCAAGGACCAGTGGAGCTTGGACTCGGTCAAGTTGGACCTGAAGGCAGCGAAGGGCCGAACACTGATAGAGAAGTTCGAGCAGGAAGCAGAGACTGCCACCTTCGCAATAATTCTCATGACACCTGACGACCTCGTCAAGACTGATAAGGGAGAGTACGCGCAGGCTCGCCCCAACGTGATTTTCGAACTCGGCTGGTTCTGTGGCCGATTAGGCAGAGATAGAGTCCTGATCCTCCTAAAGGACGGAACAGAGCTTCATTCCGATCTCGCGGGAATCAACTACGCCGGGTTCTCGAAGGACGTGAATGAAGCTGTGCTGGATATCCAGCGAGAATTGAAGGCCGCAGGACTCCTCTAATACTACAGTTCCCCTTGACACGGATCTTGCTGCAAGTCGTGTTCAGGGAGGAAAGTACCATGGTGACAGCAGCATGTTCGTGTACAAGTGAGAGTGACGTAGCGATGCAATGCATCGACACGGTCGAAACGGCAGCGGGCGTTCTCCAGCCCCATTTCCTGCGGCCCGAGGCATACCGCCACGCCGTAGACTACCTCCGGGGTCTCCTCGCCGACATCGAGCGGAAGAACGGGTGGCAGCTGGCGGAGTATGTTGGGTACACCCACCCCCGGGGCATCCAACGGGTGCTGGACCGCTACGCCTGGGACGCCGACGCGGTGCGCGACGATCTGAGCCGGTGGGTTATCGGTGAGCTGGGGGATCCCGAGGGCGTCCTCGTCATCGATGAGACGGCCTTTCCCAAGCAGGGACGGCACTCGGCCGGGGTGGCGCGCCAGTACTGCGGCACCCTCGGCAAGGTGGCCAACTGCCAGGTCGGCGTCTTCCTCGGCTATGCCAGCTGCAAGGGGCATGTCGGACTCGATCGAGCCCTGTTCCTGCCCAGGGAGTGGGCTGAAGACCCGGACGAGCGCCGGGAGGTGGGCATCCCGGATCATCTCACGTATCGTACCAAGCCGGAGTTGGCTCTGGAGATGGTCCAGCGGGCGTTGGACGCTGGCGTGCCCGCGGCCTGGGTCGTCGGGGACGAAGTGTACGGCAGCGACGGGAAGCTCCGCCGGTCTCTTGAGGAGCGAGGGCAGCCATACGTGCTCGCGGTCCGCAGCAACCAAACGACCACGACCTGGCCGCCCTATGGCCCGCCTGGGCAAGTGTGTGTCGCGGACCTGGCGGCCGGCGTCGGTGACGAAGGATGGCAGCGAGCCAGTTGTGGCGAGGGGGCCCAGGGTCCGCGCATCTACGACTGGGCCCTCCTCCCCCTGCGACCTGCGCTGCGGGACGGCTGGGTCCACGGCCTGCTCCTGCGCCGCCATCCCGAGAGGACCGATGAAATCGCCTACTACCTGGTCTATGCACCGACCAACACGCCGCTCTCCCAGATGGTGCGGGCGGCCGGGGCCCGGTGGACGATCGAGGACACCTTCAAGCTGGCCAAGGGGCAGGTGGGGCTCGACCACTACGAGGTGCGGAGCTGGCACGGCTGGTACCATCATATCACGCTCGCCCTGTTGGCCTTGGCGGCTCTGGCCGTCGGAGCAGCGAAAAGGGGGGGCCTGCTTGCCCCGTCCACATCCCCATCACCGTCCCGGAGATCCGTCGGCTCCTCGTCCGGCTCGTCTGGACCGCCACCCGCTCGCCTGAGCAGGTCGTGGGGTGGTCCCGTTGGCGGCGGCACCACCAGAGGATCGCCCAAGAGTGCCACCGGCGCCGCCGTTTGAGGCGCCAAAGGGAACTGTAGTACTAGCTGACTGGGGCAGCCAGCGTCCTGCCGCCCCCGCGTGGGCCACCGACGATGGAGACAAGCCATTGCGGATGTCGCAGTGGCGCGGCGCCACGCCACATCCAGGAGCCCAGGAAGATCAGATCACAAACCGGGCGCCGCACTGCGCCGACGGGCAACGTCCCAGAGAAGCCGGCGCACACACACGCCACAATCGCCAAGACGGGTGCCCACGTCGACGAACTGCGCGCCGCTTCGACCTACGACCCGGGCACTCCGTACTCCTCCAGCAGACCCGCTACCCACAGGATTTCTAGCTCCGCCAACTTGCCACGGGAAGGTGAGCCGTCTGGAGACCACCGATCTGCAACGTCGCAGTGCTCTGCCAGGTGGAATCCCGAGAGGCAGACTCCAGGATGTTCGAGCCCTACTCCACCTCCTCCCTCTGCGCCAGCAACAGGGGTGCCCACGGCCCCGTCGTCGCCAGCAGGCTCTCGTGCTGTCGTGGTCGCCGCCGCCCGGCGACTCGGCGATCCCGGCAACGCCCGGATTCGAGCCACAGTGCTCGATGGCGACGGTCTCCCGGGCCGGCCAGGTGCGTTATTGACCTCCCGATGGGGCCGTCGACGACGACTCGTCGCCGTCGGTTGACCACGAACTCTCAAGGGCTCCACCCGTAGGGAGGTTGTCCCTTTCGCCCTCAGGAAGAAACGACTCGACCGGCGAGAGCGCTCCACGATCGACCATGGCCACGTTGGTGACGAACTCCACCGGCACGCCCGCTTCGTACGAAGCCACGAGGGGGTTCAGCCCTGAGACGATGGCTACGGCGAACGTGTGCGGCCGCACCGGGACACCAAGAAGCGGCTGGCCCACCTGGCCAACCGCGCATACCACTCCCAGGCCATCAGAGCGTCGGATCTCCTGGAGAACGTGCAGAACCGTCTCCCTGCAAATGCCGATCATCTCGCGCACGTCAGCGAGGAGAAGACCGTGGCCATTCTCGGCAATGCTTCGGATCCGTGTGCTGGCGAAGCGGATCAAGATCTCCTCCGGGTCGCGAGAGCTGTACCCGAAGTCGATCGCGTCGACGATGCGCAGGGGGCGCCATCCCGATACCTCCACGAGGCCACCGAAAGTGGGGCGAAAGTGCAGCCCGCGGGACAGGAGGATGCCATCGATCGTCGCGGTGCTCACCGTGATCAGCCCTGTCTTCTCGGGCGGTATCGGGAAACCCCCGGACCTCTCGCCGCCCATCACGAGGGCAACCCGATCGCTGAGGGTGATGCCGGCACGGCACGCCACCGCGGCGTTGCGTAGCACCACCCCGAGAGACTCGGTGGGAACGATGCTGAGCGAAACGGCAACGCGCCTGCCGCCGGCGGCTCGTTCCATGCTCACCTGCTGCGCCAGCCCCTCCTGGCTGGCAAGCCCGATTCCCAGACGGGTGTCCACGAAGGAGCTGTGAAGCTCGTTCCACCCATCTTCGGTGATCGCCCTTCCGCGGTTGCCCAGCCTCTTAGTACATCCCTGCCTGTCGAGGACGCGCAGGTGATACCGAACGGCGTCCTCGGTGATGCCGATGCCCCTCTCCTCCAGCCTCCTGGCGAGCACCGCCGACCCGATCGGGCGGCTGTACTCC
>JAMDEO010000162.1 GCA_023483915.1 Actinomycetota bacterium | reverse complement strand
CGCCGGCGTAATTTTAAACATTCAGGGCGACGAACCACTCATCGATCCGGATGCGATTGACCGGGCGGTGAACGGCCTGCTGGAATCCGCCGAGATCCCCATGGGTACCCTAAAGAAACGCATCGAGGATGCGGGCGAGCTTTCCAACCCGAACGTGGTCAAGGTGGTGACGGACCTGGCCGGCAACGCCGTATACTTCTCCCGCTCGACGATCCCCTTTCCCCGTGCTGAAGGGGCGGCCCACTTCAAGCACATCGGCCTCTACGTTTACCGCAGGAGTTTTCTGCTCGGCTACTCTGGGTTGCCGGTAGGCCCACTCGAAGAGGCCGAGAAACTGGAGCAATTGCGCGCCTTGGAAAACGGCTACCGTATCCGTGTGGTGGAGACCGGATACGAGTCACTAGGCGTGGACACGCCCGAAGATCTGAGACGAGTCTCCTCGCTGGTCGAGGCCGGATTATTGGCGAAAGAAGATGGCTAAGTACATTTTTGTCACAGGTGGTGTGGTTTCCTCTCTCGGCAAGGGCATCGGAGCTTCCTCGATCGGGTGCCTTCTCGAAAGTCGCGGCCTGCGAGTGACCCTCCAGAAGTTCGACCCCTACTTGAACGTCGATCCGGGCACCATGAGCCCGTTCCAGCACGGCGAAGTCTTCGTGACGGACGACGGGGCCGAGACCGATCTGGACCTTGGACACTACGAGCGCTTCACTCACTCCCCGCTCACGCAGAGCAACAACGTAACCAGCGGCCGGATCTACGAGCGAATCATCACCAAGGAGCGGCGGGGAGACTATCTCGGCAAAACGGTCCAGGTGATCCCGCACGTGACCAATGAGATCAAGGCCGCCATTCGAAAGGTCTCCAAGGACGTTGATGTCGTCATCGTCGAGATCGGCGGGACGGTGGGCGACATCGAGTCGCTGCCGTTTCTGGAAGCCATCCGGCAAATGCGGCACGAGCAGGGCCGAGAGGACACGATCTACGTGCATGTGACGCTTGTGCCCTGGATCTCCGCGGCGCACGAGTTAAAAACCAAACCCACGCAGCACAGCGTAAAGGAACTCCGCGAGATCGGTATCCAGCCGGACATCCTGTTGTGCCGTTCCGAGCGGTTCCTCCCGCCGGAAGTCCGCGAGAAGATCGCGCTGTTCTGCGACGTCGACGTGGATGCCGTGATCACGGCGCGAGACGTGGGCTCGGTCTACGAGGTGCCGCTGGTCTTCGCCGAGCAGGGCGTGGACGAGATCATCCTGCGGCTGATGCGGATGGATGCTGCCCCTCGCGATATGCACCGCTGGACGGCGATGGTGAAACAGATGAAGGACCCCGCCGGCGAGGTGGACATCGCGCTGGTGGGCAAGTACGTTCTCTACGAGGATGCCTACAAGAGCCTGAAGGAGGCGCTGCTGCACGGCGGCTTCGCCCACGGCGTGAAAACCAACATCCACTGGATCGACTCGGCGGGGCTGCTCGAACCCGGAGGGGAGCGCCAGTTGGAGCCTTACGACGGCATCCTGGTGCCGGGCGGCTTCGGCGAGCGGGGCGTGGAAGGCATGATTCAAGCTATCCGCTATGCCCGCGAGTGTAAGGTGCCCTACTTCGGCATCTGCCTCGGGATGCAGACTCTGGTCATCGAGTTCGCCCGCCACGTCTGCGGTCTGGAGCGAGCCGATTCGACCGAGTTCGATCCGGCCACGCCACACCGGGTGATCTACAAGCTACGCGAACTGACGGGAGTGGACGAGATGGGCGGGACCATGCGGCTGGGCGCTTATACCTGCCTGTTGGCCGAAGACAGCTTCGCGCAGCGGGCTTACGGCGCGCGCCAGGTCAGTGAGCGGCACCGCCACCGCTTCGAGTTCAACCGCGAATACGAGCAAATCCTGACGGAACACGGCCTACGCATCACCGGACACACGCCTGACGGCGTGTACGTGGAGATTTGCGAGATCCCGGACCATCCCTGGTTCCTGGGCTGCCAGTTCCATCCCGAGTTCAAGTCCCGGCCGCTGGAGCCGCACCCCTTGTTCAAAGCCTTCATCGGAGCCGCCCTGGAGCACCAGGCGGCACGCGCGGTTGGGGGCAAGGAGCAGGTGAGGCAGTTGTCCCATGCAGATTGAGATCGCTACCCCGAGAGGAGACAAGATCACTTTCGGCGGCGAAGGCCCGCTGGCGCTGGTCGCCGGGCCGTGCGTGATCGAGAGCGAGGATCACGTGCACTTTCTCGCGCGCGAGATCGGCCGGCGCGCCGGTCCGTTCATCTTCAAGGCTTCCTTCGACAAAGCAAACCGCAGCAGCGTGTCCTCCTACCGCGGTCCCGGCTTGAAGGAAGGGCTGCGGATTCTGACGGGCCTGAGGCAGGAAGGCTACGCCATTCTGACCGACATCCACGACCCCTCGCAAGCCGGGCCGGCGGCGGAAGTGGCCGATATTCTGCAAATTCCGGCCTTCCTGTGCCGGCAGACCGACCTGTTGCTCGAGGCGGGCCGCACCGGCCGTGTGGTCAACGTCAAGAAGGGACAATTCGTGGCGCCCCACGACATGCGGCTGGCGGCGGAGAAGGTGGCCTCTACGGGCAACTCGCGCATCCTGCTCACCGAGCGCGGTACGTCGTTCGGCTACAACAACCTGGTGGTGGACATGCGGGGACTGTCGATCATGCGCGATTTTGGCTGGCCGGTGATCTTCGACGCGACCCACAGCGTTCAGCTTCCCGGCGCCGCCGGCCAGGTTTCCGGAGGCCAGCCCCAGTTCATCGAGACCCTGGCGAGAGCGGCGGTGGCGGCCGGTATTGACGGGTTATTCATCGAGGTCCACGAAGCCCCTGAAAGGGCCCTCTCGGACGGGACAAATGCCTTGCCTCTCGAAGCGCTGGAGCCGTTGTGGCGGAGGCTGCGGGCGCTGGGTGCTTTCGTGGGTGCGCCGGGTTTCCTCAACGCTTGACGGGGCTCGAGCGTCATTCTTTAATGGAGGGAGTACTGTAGGGATATGCCCACCCGCCGAAGACGCCGTGGTTTTACCCTGATCGAACTGCTGATCGTGATTGCCATCATCGTCGTGCTGATCAGCGCCGCCGCTCCGAAGTTCAGCCAGTACTTAATGAGCGCCAGGGAGACAGCGGCGTTGAGCGGCATCCGGACGATTCACACTGCGCAGACCCAATACTCCTCACAGTTCGGGCGTTTCGCGACCTCCCTCACGGAGCTGGGTCCTCCCACCAGCGGCCAAGCCGGGCCGACCAGCGCCGACCTGATCCAGGCAGACCTGGCGCTGGGGGTCAAGGGTGGCTACAAGTACGTCCTGGAGCAGACCCCGACGGGCTACAGGATCACTGCGGTACCGGTGGTCTACAACCGCGACGGCAGGCGCAGCTTCTACTCCGATCAGACCATGGTGCTGCGTGAGAACTGGGGGCCGGAACCGGCCTCGGCGACCAGTCCGGAAATGAAGTAGCGCCGGGCTCGTCGCTCCCAAGGAGTCCAGATCTAGCCTTCCCCGGCGGCCAGACGTTGCTTGCATTCATCGAGCATCTGGGCCGTCCGCGTGGCGCCAGCCCTGGAGACGCCGATCGACCGAACTTCAAGCAGAGCGTCCAGTGTGCGCACTCCGCCGGCAGCTTTGATTTGAACCTGGGGCGGCGAATGGCGGCGCATCAGTCTCAAGTCCTCAATGGTGGCGCCCCCGCTGGCATAGCCGGTGGATGTCTTTACGAAATCGGCCTCGGCCTCAGCGCATATTTCGCACAGCCGGATCTTGTGATGGTCCTGCAAATAGCAGTTTTCGAAGATGACCTTGACCAGGGCGCCCGCCTGGTGCGTCACCTGCACCACGGCCTGGATGTCCTGGCTAACAAAAGACCAGTCCTCGCTGAGCACCTTCCCGATGTTCACGACCATGTCCAACTCGGCGCCGCCGTCGCGGAGCGCTTGTTCCGCTTCCGCCAGCTTGATCGCGGTCGTATGCCCTCCATGCGGGAACCCGATCACAGTACTGGCCGCGACCGTACTGCCGGCCAGCAATTCCGAGCATCTCCTCAGGTGATACGGCTTGACGCAGGCGGAGGCAACTTCGTACTCAATCGCCAGGCGGCACCCGGCCTCCAGTTCTGTGTCGGCGAGCACCGGGTTGAGCAGCGAGTGGTCGATCATCTTCGCGATTTGTAGATAGGTAAAGTTCATGCATTCCTTCGATTAGACCGGTGACGGCATGTAGCTATGCCTCCCATTTATCTCCAAACGGGAGGACTACTGTCAAGAGGTTTCGGGCGCGAAGGCCAGCGCGAGCGTAATGCGCTTGATGACAGCGGCCTGGACCTCCGGCTGGTCGCCGAAGCCGTTGAACCACTCCAGGCCGGGTTCCCGGCGGAACCATGTGCCCTGCCGCTTGGCATAACGGCGGGTGTTTGTCTGCGCTTCCAGCACGGCGTCGTTGAGGCTCAGCTCTCCTCGCAGAAACTGGAACGCCTGCGAGTAGCCATGGGATTCCAGCGGTTTCGCGTCGGGCGGGCAGCCGAGCAGCAAGATGCGGCGAACTTCATCGATGAGGCCTTGCTCGAACATGCGCTGGCAACGCGCATCCAGCCTTTCGTAGAGTGCTTCCCGGGGCGGGTTGATACCGATCTTCAAAGGGCGATACCCTTGCAGACGGTCGCGGCCGGCGGCAAATGCGTCGGAGAGACTGCGCTGCGTGAGCAGGCAGATCTCCAGGGCGCGGATCAGTTTGTGGATATCGCGCGAGTGGATCCTCTGCGCGGCGGCCTGGTCGAACCGTCCGAGCAGGCGGTGGAGCGAGCCCGGCTTGCGGGCTTCCCGCGCCGCCAGACGCGAGCGCAGGGCATCGTCGCGGGCAGGGCCCGGGAACAGCCCGTCCAGAAGGCCCCGCAGGTAGAAGCCCGTGCCGCCGGCCACAATGGGGAGCCGGCCACGCGCGGTAATCTCCGCCAGCAGTACCCGGCTGCGCCTGGCGTATTCTCCGGCACTGAAGGGCTCGCCCGGATCGATGACATCCAGCATGTGGTGCGGGACGCCCCTTCTCTCCTTCACCGGCAGCTTGGCCGTGCCGATATCGAAGTGCCGGTAGACCTGCAGGGAATCGCAACTGACAACCTCCCCACCGAACTCCTCGTCCAGCTTCCGGGCAAACA
>JAMDEO010000158.1 GCA_023483915.1 Actinomycetota bacterium | reverse complement strand
CAGCGGGGCCAGTGGGTTTGCCGTCGGGTTCGATCAGTTTGGCCACGGTGGAGGCCAGCTCATCCCGCGAGCAGCTGACCGCGTGGCCGCCAACGTCGAGCAAGGATTGGGAAAAGAGCTCCACGAGGCCGGACATCATCCGAAGCCCAATGGTCGCATCATTGCGGCCTCTTCTTCACTTGTGCGCAGCGATGCAGGATCGACAACGCACGAAAAGGTTCTTCGATCTGCATGAAGGTCGGTATCCCCAATGGCTCGAGAGCGCTCCGGCATTCGTCCATGCATTCCTTGTCTCCGGTGAACGAGATCAGTACCGGCTTGTCCTTGTGTTGCTGCGCCAACTCGGAGACAAACGAGAAGCTGTCCGGCATGCCCATCTCCCGCGTCAACATGAAGATGGCGATCACCGCATCGAGGTTCGGATCCTTGAGCAGCGCGTCCAGACCGTCTGCGTAGGCCGGTTTGACTCCGCAGGATAAAGCGGCCGCCCAGATGTCGACGGGCTTTCGGATCCGGATGAACGAAGGGGTAATCGCTTGGATTCTTTCCCGCGTCTCTTCCATTAGCGACGGGAGAGTGAGGCCCAGGCGCGTGCAGAGGTCCGAAAGAGCCACAAGCATGGCCCCCGAGGGGGCCAAGAAGCCCACGCGATTTCCGTCGGGCAGGGGGCACATTGACAGGACCTTACCGGCGAGAACTAGGTCGCTGTAGTTCTCAAGGCGGGTGATGCCTGCCTGCCGCAGAAGACCATCGATGATCCGGTCTTCGGCAGCAAGGGCGGCGGTATGGGCCGAAGCGGCTTGTTTGCCCGCAGCCGTTGCCCCTCCCTTGAGCATGACGACAGGCTTCTCCCGCGTCACCGTTCGAGCCACCTCGAGGAACTTGCGGGGGTATTTGATGCTCTCCACGTACATGACTATTGCATGGGTTTCCGGATCGGCGCCCAGGTACGCAAGCGCCTGGCTCTCGTCGACGTCGATCTTATTGCCGAGGCCTACCACTCGGGATACGCCGAAGTACTCGCCTGTAAGGATGTACTTCATGGTGAACGTCGCGAAGTTGCCCGTCTGGGCGATGTATCCAACATTGCCGCGGCGGAGCTCGCCGAGTGGGAAGAACGATGAAGTAAAACGGCTCGGTGTAGAGATATTTCCCGAGGTATTAGGGCCCAAAGCACGCATATAATTTTGAGCAAGGATGTCCAGCAATTCCTGCTGGATGGTTGCTCCTGTATCGCTGGTTTCGGCGAAGCCGCCGGCCGACAGCACGACGTGCTTGATTCCTCGAGAGGCAACGTCGCGTAACGATTCGGGAGAGTCCTTGGCCGGGACGATAATCACTGCCAGGTCGACTCCTTCCGGCAATTCGGCTGAGCTCCTGTAGACCGTATAGCCAAGAATCTCGCCACCCTTAGGGTTCACGGGGTAAATCTCGCCTTGGTATCCATTGGCAATCAAGTTCTTGATCACCGTGTTGCCGGGTTTGCCGGGGGTATTCGATGCGCCCACGATCGCAACGGACCGAGGCTCGAAGAAGCCGGCGAAATCATGCGAGTTCAAATCGCGGCCCTCAGGACGCGCCGTGACCACCTGCTTCATATGCACCTTGACGTCAAGCGCGACTGTCGTATCGGCGGCCGCTCTCAGCGGGTTGATGTCGACCGCGTCGTAGTAACCGGCGGCATCGACCCCGAACTTGGCCAGGCCTTCCAGCGCGTCGACGAGCCTCTTCTTGTCCACCGGCGGGGAGCCCCTGAAGCCGCTAAGAAGCCTGTAACCCCTGAGCCTGGGCAGGGCTGCGACTATGTCGGCCCTGGTCGCTGGAAGGAGCAAGAACACGGCGTCTTCGAAGACCTCCGTGAAGATCCCCCCGGTACCGATCATAAGGCATGGCCCGAGCTGCGGATCATCGACAAGCCCCGCGATAAGCTCGGCACCTTCTGTGGCCATTTCTTCAACCAAGAAGGGGACCTCAGGGAAGCGGCGGCTCATGTCGGCGATAGCCGAGCGTAGGCCGCGCAGGTCGGCGATGTTCAGTAAGACGGCCCGAGACTCAGACTTGTGCGCCAGACCGGGCACGAGAGCTTTCAGCACAAGGGGATAGCCGATCTCCACTGCCGCGCGTTCGGCCTCCGCGAGGTTACTGACGCGTCTTCCGTGCGGGACCGAGATCCCGTACTCGGCCATCAGGCTCTTGCCCTCATCTTCCGGAAGAAGAGTCACCCCTTTATCCATTGCGCAGGACAAAGCCTCTCGTGCTCTCACATTCCCTCCCTCGTGTGCTACCCGCCGAAACCCAAAAGAGCGTAATCTAGCGTCTAGTCTATCTGATATATATGTTAACTAAAGACCTACCGACAGGAGCCACTTGGTATGAAGAAGATCGATTTCGAAACCCACTTTGTAACCCAGGAGTGGGTGGATGCTTTGTGGTCCAATCCTGGCTTTCCTCGGTTCGAGCGGGACCCGGAAACTAAGGTGTTTCGTCTCGTCTATCATCCCGCGGCAAAAGAGCCGTTCGGAGATGCCCTTTTGAACAGGCTCCTCGACCTGGGCGCCGACCGTCTGGCGGCGATGGATGCGAAGGGTATCGATACATCGGTCATCTCACTCACTGCTCCGGGAGTGGAGCAATTCGATCCCAGCCTCGGCTCCGGGCTTGCTCGCCGTGCGAATGATGCACTTGCCGAAGCGGTCTCCAAGTTTCCCGACCGCTATCAGGGATTCGCGGCCCTGGCGGTGAAAGACGTCGATGGAGCGGTAAGGGAGCTGGAGCGGGCGGTAAAGGAGCTTGGACTGATTGGGTGGAAGACCCATTCAAACTACGGCGACTCCTATCTTGATGAGAAGCGATACTGGCCGATCCTGGCCAAGGCTGAGGAGTTGAACGTCCCCATCTACCTTCATCCGACGACTCCGAAGATACCCGAGTTCTGGACCTATGGCGTGGCTCTTGCCGGCCCTCCTTTCGGATTTGGGATAGAGACGTCGCTTGCTGCCATGAGGCTGGTCCTTAGCGGGGCGTTCGATGCATTCCCCAACTTGAAGCTTGTTCTCGGACACCTTGGAGAGGGGTTACCCTTTCACATGCAGCGCATGAACTGGGCGTTCGAACGTCCTCATGCCAAAGCGGACAAGGGGGCGGTGGTTTCTTTGCAGAAGAAACCGAGCGAGTACTTCCTCTCCAACGTCATGGTTACCACGAGCGGCAATTATCTTCCGGCTGCCTTCCGGTGCACCCACGACACGCTCGGCATCGAGAGGATCATGCTCGGCACGGACTATCCGTACGAAGACCTGGATGAATGCTTCGACTTTCTCGAGGGCCTCGGTCTCAAACCAGACGAGAGCTCCCTAGTTTTCGGAGGCAATGCGGTCAACTCGGGACTAATCACGTAACCGACGGTAATTGCCGGCAAAGGGGGACGTGCATGACTGAGATTAGAGTCGATTATGACCTCTGCAACGGTTGCAGGACGTGTTTCAAGGTTTGCTACGTAGATGTGTGGCGTTACAACGACGAGGAGGACAAACCGATCGTCGCCTATCCCGAAGACTGCACCGCCTGCAACATGTGTGAGCTCGAGTGCTCGGTTGGGGCGATTGAGGTCGTTGTGGACTACGAGAACCGGCCTTGGCCACCCGTAATCGAGCGCGGCTTTCCCTACGTCCCGGGAAAGGCGGAGATATGAGACTCGAGCAGGTAGGTAAGGTCGAATCCGCCGACCTCCTCATCATTGGGGGCGGCATCGCAGGTCTCGTGGCCGCCAACGCCGCGCTGGATGAAGCGCCGGATATCAACATCGTCGTGGTGGAGAAAGCGCACGTTCCCTACGGCGGGCAGGCTAACAAAGGCGACGGCAACATCAACTACCTGGCCCCCGAGGACGATCACGAGCGGTGGATCAAGCATCATCTCGAGAAGATCGGCATGTACTTGGAGGATCAGGATCTGCTGTGCGCCTATCCCGAGGAGAACGTTCCGAACCTCGAGCGCTTCGATTCTTGGGGGGGCGGCATCTGCCGCTCGGCCGACGGCAAGATCATTTCTCTTCGCTGGCTCCCCTACCTGCCCTCGAGCATGGCTGCCGCGGACATAGACATGATGAACCCGCTTTATAAGCGGGCGCGCAAAGCCGGAGTCAAGTTCGTCAACAAAGTAGCGATGGTCGATCTGCTCACCGACGCCGGCAAGTGCGCGGGCGCGATCGGCTTCAACGTGGTCGACGGCACCTGTCATGCCGTCTCGGCCAAGGCGACAATGATTGCCACCGGAGGCCAGGACTGGCGGGTACAGCCGAAATACGCCGACCTGCGGGGCGACGGTTCGGCCATGGCCTACCGGGCAGGCGCCGAACTCCGCAACTGCGAGTTCGGCTCCTTCCACGTGATGCAGTTCGCGAGAAGTAAGGAGATCGTCTACGGGGCGGAAGAGGCGATGTACAACGCCAAGGGCGAGAACATCACCGCCAAGCTGGAAGACAAGGAGCCTTCCGACGTCGATCCTTATGCCTTTGTGCTGTGGTACAAGGAGATGCTGGCCGGCAACGGGCCGATCGTCTCCAAGACGGATGAGAGCTACGTCTTCACAGTCACCATCCCGCGGCACCTCACGGAGGAGTACTGGAAACGGCCGGTGACGACCCGCTACTGGGGCCGGTTCATCGAGAAGCAACAAAGGGCGGGGATCCCGTATGGGGGAACCCAGGAGATCTTCCCCGGATTTGTCGGGGAACACGGACCGATCCGGGTCGGCGGGGACATGGCGACCACTTTGCCGGGCCTTTTCGGGGTGGGCGCCGCCGCGGCCTGCGGATCGTCATGGGCCGGGGCCGTCCCCTCGCCGCCAGGCCGGCTTCGCGGCGGCGGCTTCGGCATGGTGTTCTTCACCGCCATGCGGGGCGGACCGGCGGCGGCTCGCTATGCCAACCAGGTGTCCGAGTTGGGGCTGGCCAATGCCGAGCAGGCTGAGGCTCTCAAACGAAGCTTCATGGAGCCGCTCGAACGTGACCGGGGCATCCATCCCCTTGAGCTCGTGAAGCAGATCCAGAATGCCATCGTCCCGCTCGGCTATTGTATGTATAAGAGTAAAGAGCGGCTGGAAGAGGCGCTCGGTATGGGGCTGGACGTGAAAGCTCAGATCCCGCGACTCAAGGCCACCGATTTTCACTATCTGGCCGCCTGCAACGA
>JAMDEO010000036.1 GCA_023483915.1 Actinomycetota bacterium | reverse complement strand
TCAAACACACTGAGATGATTGTGTTCTGGTCTTCCGACCCGGAAACGACCCACGGGATCTACTCGGGGTTCGAAAGCACCCCCCGGCGCTTCTGGCTGAAAGATCTGGGCGTGAAAATGGTGTTCGTTGATCCCTACTTCAACCACACTGCAGGGCTCTTCTCCGATAAATGGTTCTCTCCGCGTCTGGGAACCGACGTGCCCTTCGGACTGGCCATCGCCTACATCTGGCTGACGGAAGGCCTTTACGACAAGGAGTACGTTGCCGGGCGCACGACCGGTTTCGACGAGTGGAAAGCCTACGTGCTGGGTGAGACCGATGGCGTGCCCAAGACCCCCGATTGGGCCGAGACCGAGTGCAACATCCCCGCCAGGGAGATCCGGGCGTTGGCCCGGGAATGGGGCACCAAACGGACCATGCTCGCTGCCGGCGGTCTGGGGGGCTGGGGTGGAGCGTGCCGGGCGGCGACCGGCAACGAATGGGCCCGGATGATGATCGCTCTGGCCGCGATGCAGGGCATGGGCAAGCCCGGCAGCAACATATGGGGGACCACTCAGGGAGCGCCTGCCGACGAGTCCTTCGTGTTCCCGGGTTATGCCGAGGGCGGCATATCCGGCGACGTCGACAAGTCGGCGGCCGGGTATCGCTGGGTCTACCGCCTGTTCAAAGAAGGCAGAGGGGTGACGCGCAACACGCACGATTCCCCCGAGGGGCAGGCAATCCCCCGCCTGAGCATTCCTGAGGCGATGATGCACGAACGCCTGCTCTGGAGGGGTAAGGGTTTCTGCGGCTCGTCCATCGAATCGCAACTGCAGAAATACGAGTATCCCGCTCCCGGATATCCCTTCGTCGGCATGTACTACAAGTATGGCGGCTCATTCATCGGCACGCTGACCGATACGAACCGGTTCGCCAAGGCATACCGCGAAGGAAAGGTGCCCTTCGTCGTGAACCAGGCCATCTGGTTCGAGGGGGAAACCCGCTTCGCCGACGTCATACTGCCGGCCTGCACCAACTTCGAACGCTGGGACATCAGCGAGTTCGCCAACTGCTCGGGCTACATCCCCGAGAATCTCCACCAGACCAATCACAGGGTCATCATCTTCATGAAGAAGTGCATCGAGCCCCTGGGACAGTCCCGGTCCGACTACGACATCTTTGCGGCCGTGTGCGAGCGCATGGGAGTGGGTGAGGAATTCACCATGGGGGGCAAGACGGATTATGATTGGGTCAAGGACTACTTTCAGGCCACCGATCTGCCCAAGAAGATCAGCTGGGAGGAGTTCGAGAAGAAGGGTTACTACGTCGTTCCATTCCCCGCCGACCATCGACCGACGCCGGCTTTGCGCTGGTTCGCCGAGGGGCGAAGGAGGGACACCCCGGACTGGGGTCCTGCCCCCGGCGACACGGTGGGCATGAAAGGACTCCAGACGATGTCGGGCAAGATCGAGTTTGTCGCCTCGAGCTTGGCGAAGATGGATGTCGAAGATCCGGAGCGGCCGGTCATGGGCCCGCAGTACATACCCTCCTGGGAAGGGCATCACACTGCCGCCCTCTACAACCGATACCCGCTCCAGATGGTCTCGCCTCATCCTCGTTTTTCTTTTCACACCATGGGCGACGCCAAGGAGAGCTGGCTCAACGAGGTCAAGGACCATCGCATTCTCAAAGAAGACGTTCATGGCTGCAGGCATTACTACTGGATCATGCGGATGAATCCCAAGGATGCCCAGTCCAGGGACATCGAGGACGGGGACCTGATCCGTGCGTACAACGACCGGGGGTCGGTCATCCTGGTGGCGCAGGTGACAGAGCGAGTTCCGTCCGGCACGGTGCATTCCTATGAGTCGTGCGCAGACTACCTCCCGCTCGGCAAACCGGGCGAGTCGCCCGACATTGCAGGCTGCATCAACATCTTGACTCCCAAGCGCCATATCACTCCCACCTCGATCGCTCAAGCGCCCAACTCCTGCCTGATACAGGTCGAGAGATGGGAGGGACGAGGATGAGCACAAGAGACGACGTCACCGCAACTATGACGCTCGACAAGAGCTTGAATCTTGGCATGATCGTTCTGGAGCCGGAAGGGGGGAGGGGGTTGATATATAGACGTAGGTCTTCAGCGGGATGCTTCGAGCAATGTAGCTAGGGGGGAACCCTCGAGTGCAAGGAGGGAAGATGGACCGATCTGAAAAATCCATGAGCCGGCGAGATTTCCTCAAACTGGCCGGGGCAGCCGGGGCGGCAGTCGGCCTGGGAGCCGGGCTCTCCGGCTTGGCTGCCGGTTGCGGGGCAGGAGAGACGACAACTACCGCGGCGCCGGCAACGACCACCACCGCCGGACCGACTACGACCGCCGGACCGAGCACCACCGCTGGGCCGACCACCAGTGCCGGGGCGCAGACGGGGCGGGAGCTCAAGCTGGGTTTCGTTGCCCCTCTGACCGGCGCCCTGGCCACTTTCGGTACCGCGGACCAGTTCTGCGTGTCTAAGTGGCAGGATGTTGTCAAGGACGGATGGCTCTGCGGTGATGGGCAGGTGCACCCCATCGCCTTCCTCCTCAAAGACAGCCAGTCCGACACCAACCGGGCTGCGCAGGTGGCGGGAGACCTGATCCTCAACGACAAAATCGACGTGATGATGGTGTGCTCCACCCCGGAGACGGTCAACCCCGTTGCCGATCAGTGCGAGACCAACGGGATGCCTTGTTACAGCAACGACGCGCCATGGCAGGCGTACTACTACGGTCGTGGCGCCACCGACGAGAAGCCGTTCAAGTGGACCTATCATCACTTCTGGGGCCTCGAGGATATCGTCAACGTATACACGGCCATGTGGGCCCGGGTGCCGAACAACAAGATCGTCGGGGCGCTGTGGCCGAATGATTCCGACGGGGCTGCATTCTCCGACCCCAAGACCGGTTTCCCGGCAGTCCTTCCCGGCCTCGGCTACACCATCGTCGATCCCGGGCGCTATCAGAACGGGATGGAAGACTTCACCGCCGTGATCTCCCAGTTCAAGAAAGAGGGCGTGGAGATCATGACCGGCGTTCCTATCCCACCGGACTTCACCAACCTGTGGAAGCAGTGCCTGCAGCAGGGATTCAAGCCGAAGATCGCCACCATCGCGAAAGCCGTTGATCTACCCGCGGGCTATGTGGCCCTCGGAACGGGGGCCAACAACTTCACATTGGAGACCCAGTGGACACCCAGGATGCAGTTCACGTCGTCCCTCACCGGTGAGACCTGCCAGCAGATAGCCGACGCGTTCGAGCAGACGGCGAACCAGCAGTGGGCCCAATACCTCCTGCACTACGCAGTGTTCGAGGTCGTCGGCGATGCCCTAAAACGTTGCGCGAACGTCGACGACAAGGAGGCGATCATAGCCGCGATAGCGTCGACCAAACTGGACACCCTGGCCGGCCCGGTCGACTTCACTACCGAGCCTAAACAAGGCACTATGCATCCGGTCAAGAACGTGAATAGGTCGCCGCTGGTTGGTGGCCAGTGGCAGGAAAGCAGCAAGTGGCCGCGGGATCTGGTAGTCGTCGACAACAAGAACTACCCCGAGATAGCAGTCGAAGCCGAGCCCCTACCCATCGTGTGAGGCGGGACAAAGCCACGCGGCACAAAACTAACAGGTAGTGCCGAGGCTCTGGGGCCCGCGGTAGCCCGCGGGCCCCAGAGTCAGCGATGCCGGCAGAAGACCAACACGGAAGGAGCTACCAGATGAGCGTCAGGATCGAGCATGTCGAATGGCCGGACCGGCCGGACGTTATGATGCCATACTCTCCCGCGATCAAAGTGACCGGGGGCAGCCTCCTTTTCTTCGCCGGTGTGACCGCGGCCCCGGTGTATCACAGTCATCCCCACGTGCCGGCCGAGTTTGACAACATCCCCCCGGATATGTTGAGCCAGGCCCGCATGACCATGGAGAACCTGAAGAAATCGGTGGAAGCGGCGGGCGGCACTATGGAGAACGTGGTCCACTGCAAACGCTTCCTCACCAATCTCGATCTTCAGGACGACCTCAACAAGGTCTGGAACGAGTACATGGGCAAGTACAAGCCGACGTCGACCACGGTACAGGTCGAGCGTCTCGCCACCGATTCTCGCTGCCTGGTGGAGATCGACGCCATCGCCGTTGTCGATTCTTGAAGGCAGGGCGATGAGATGACAGATAGAGCGCCGAACGTCCGGACTCAGGTATTCCTCGTTCTTTTCCCCGCGGCGGTGGGCTGCCTGCTGGGCACCTTGGTGATCGACCCCGGCTTTGTCCAGAGGTCGTTCGGGATCTCTGCCTTGACCGTCACTCTTCTGTTCGCCGTCGCCGGGACGGTCGTTCCAGTTTTGGGAATGAGAAGGCCTCTCCGCGCGTATCGGCTGCTGCGCCGCGTGGGCGGCTCTGCCTTAAGCCGGCAGGCGTTGCTGGTGGGACTGTTCACCGTGCTGTTCGTGATCCACTGGGCGCTGGCGCTTGCCGGCAGGGGCACATTTGCACTTGGTGTCGTTGCTGCCGGTGTCGGCTGCGGAGCCGTCGTGGCCAGCGGCCTGACCTACCGGCTGAGCTCACAACCGGGATGGCGCCATTGGTCGACACCAGTCTCCCTGCTCGGCGGCCTGCTCCTCGTTGGCGGCGGCGCGACATTGCTGATGGCTCTCGTCTGGCCCCAGGGTCTGGGGGCCGATACGGCGGGAATCCGGGCCGCTCGGACGCTTGCCATCGTGGGAGGGGGCGCTCTGATGCTTGCCCTCGTTGGGAGGGCGTCATATCTGAGCCGGGGAGGCCGGCGGACCGAGGAGATCTGGGCCCTCACTCGTGAGCGCCACCGCTGGGAGCACTTCGGCGCCGCCGTTCTGGTGGTTGTGTCAACGGCAGCGACAGTCGTGGCATTCGCTTGGACCTGGTCCATCATCCTGGCGTTCGTGGCCGCGATGGCCGCCGAGTTTGTCCAGTGGCGCTTGTTCTTCGTCACTGGGATCCCTTCGAACTGGAAAGGCGAGATTCATTGGGCGCTTCCTCCCAACTTGGGCGATGTGGAGGGGGTGACAAATGGCTGAGTCCCGATCATCCTCCAACATCGCCGAGGCTTTCTGGAAGCAGCGCGGCGCCGACAGCCTCGGGCAAACCGCCGCGGAGATGGCGGCAGCCGGACCGGCAGCCGGGGCGGACACGCCGGCGGCAGGTCCGGTTGGTCCCATCGTCCCTCCCGGCCTGGAAGGCGGGCAGTGGAAGCCGGTGATGTGCAAGCTCTGCGGCAACAAGACCTGGTGCACGGCCCGAGCCTACGTCAAAGACGGCATTCTACTCAGCTTCGCCGGCGACCCGGAGAACGCAGCCAGCGGAGGCAAGCTCTGTAACCGGGGCCAGGCCGCCATGATGAATGTCTACAACCCCTACCGCGTAAAGGCGCCGATGAAGCGGACCAACCCCAATAAGGGTTTGGATGAAGACCCGGGGTGGGTTGAGATAAGCTGGGACGAAGCCCTCGACACGGTTGCCCTGAAAATGCGGGAGATCGCCGAACGCGGCGATCCACGCCGGTTTGCCCACTGCTTCGGCTTTGCCTCGTGGGCCAACATCGTTTCAGACGAGGCCTTTTGCCGGGCCTTCGGCAGTCCTTATGACATCCAGGGGAGGGGTCATCTCTGCCCCGTCCACATCGGCGCCTCTTTCGTGAACGGCACCTTCCTCGATAAGCAAGACGTGGAATACGCCAACTACTTTCTCACCATCGGGGGGAGCCTGGGGCCGAACACCGGCAGTGCTCACGGCATGCGTGCGGTCGCACGGGCGCTCGAACGGGGCATGAAGCTGGTAGTTGTCGACCCGCGGATGAGCCCGGAAGCTGCCCAGGCGGACGAATGGATCCCCATCCGCCCTGGAGGCGATCTGGCCTTCACGCTCGCCATGCTTCACGTGATGCTGCACGAGCTGCCTATCACCGACTTGGATGTGCGCTTCATCAAGGAGCGGAGCAATCTTCCCTACCTGATCGGCGAGGACAAGCTCTACCTCGCCGATGTTGCGTCCGGCAAGCCACTGGTGTGGGACTCGGTAACAGCCGAGGCCAAGACCTTCGACGACCCCACGATCAAGGACTTCGCCCTCGAGGGCGAGTACGAGATAGGCGGACGCCGGGCCACACCGGCCTTCGCCCTGCTCAAGGCACGGATGGCGGAATACACCCCTGAGTGGCAAGAGCAGCATACGACCGTTCCGCCCGAGACGATCCGTCGGGTGACGCGCGATTTCGTGGCCGCAGCGGAGGTTGGTGCGACCATCAGTCTGGACGGGGCCGTGTTCCCCCTACGTCCGGCGGTCATCAAGTCGGAGCGGGGAGCGTACTCCACCACCCACGGCGCCTACCAGCACTTTGCGGTCAAGATTGTCGCGGGTCTCGTAGGAGCGACGGATGTCCCCGGAGGATTTCTCGGGTCCGAACAGGGGCCGCTGCTCAGCCCGGGGCCCGACGGAGTCGTCTCACCCAAACAGGAGGCACAGCCGGTCCCTTGGCACATGCCTCCCTCCATCGACCTCCGGGAATACTACCCTCACCGCCACACCAGCCCCTATCTTGCTTGGAAGACCATATTGGATCCTGAGAAGTACGGAGTGGACCACAATCTCGATATGCTGATGGTCTACGGCAGCAACCCGATCCACTCGAACTGCACGCCTCGCCACGCCATCGAGGCATTCAAGAAGATCCCATTTATGGTGGAGATCGCTTTTCTGTACGACGAGACAAGCCAATTCTGCGACATCCTCCTCCCGGAGAGCAGCATCTTCGAGCGCTATGGGCTGCTGGAATATGGGGACCATGTCGTGCATGCGGCCGATGATGCGATTCTCCGCACCCGCACTCTGCAGGTCTCAAAGCCGGTGATCGATCCGGCGTGGAACACCCGGCAGGCGGATGACCTATATATCGAGATCGCAGAAAGGGCCGGCTTCCTCTACGGCGAGGGCGGGCTCAATGCCCACATCAATCGCACACTCGACCTCTGCGAGGAGCACAAGCTCGACCTCGACAATAAGTACTTGACTGCCGACATCATCGATCGCGTGGCCCGCTGTCACTACGGTGAAGAGCACGGGCTCGAGTACTTCGACGGCCACGCTCTTATTCCAGAGCTGCTTTCAAAGGCGCAGAGCTACAACTTCTACTGGTATCCATGGGGTAAGACCCGGCACCCCCTCTACTTCAACCACTTCTACGCCAATGGCCAGGAGCTCAAGAGTAACCTGGCAGGTATCGGGCTTGAGGCACCGCCGGGGTGGGACCCTGAAGGGTTCTGGAAGCACTGGGAGCCAATCCCTCAATGGGTTGGTCGCTGCGACGAGGCGTACGCTGCGGAGTACGATCTGCGGGCCATGGTATGGACGACGCCGCAGACCCGCATGTGCGCCGGGGACCAGATCGGCAACCCCTGGGTGCGGGAACCTGTCAAGGCGTTTGATCCCTACGACTACCGTATCCTCATCAACTCGGAAACGGCTCGCAGGAAGGGCCTCGAGGACAAGAGTAGGGTGAGGGTGGAAGCATTCTGGGGAGGAAGCACCGAAGGAGTCCTTAAGACCACGGAGCTCATCCATCCAGAGGCCCTGGGTTTTCCAGGCCACCACGGCTTCAAGGGCCAGCTGCGCAATCCGATTACATGGGAGGGACCCGACTTCAACGACCTGCTTTCGGACCGAGAGGGCGAGTTCGATCCAATCTCCTGCGCGACCGACATCACCCCCCGGGTGCGCCTCGTCCCAATTGGCCGTGGTGAAGGAGGGGTGCGATGAGGTACGGAATGGTGATCGACCTCTCGAAATGCTCCGGCTGCATGTCGTGTGACGTCGCCTGCAAGCGCGAGAACTTCACTCCCCCCGGGGTGCATTGGAGCAAGGTACACATTTACGAGACGGGCCGTTACCCGGACAGTAAGTTGCGGGCGTTGCCAACCCATTGCATGCATTGTGAAGAACCGGCTTGCGAAAAGGCCTGCCCCACTGGGGCCACGGTCTTGCGGCCCGATGGAGTGGTATTCATCGACAACGATCACTGTATCGGGTGTGGCTACTGCGCCATGGCCTGCCCGTACGAGGCGCGGGTGCTGAATCGACATGCGCCGCGCCCCTACCACGAGCCTCATGATTTCACCCCGTTCGAGCAGATCGGTTACTTCCAGCGGCTGGGGATAGTGGAACATGGGAAGGGCGTGATTGAAAAATGCACCTTCTGCCTGCATCGTCTCGAGCAGGGTAGCCTGCCTGCGTGTGTGGAGACGTGTCCGGCTGGCGCGCGCGTCTTCGGGGATCTTGACGACCCAAATAGCGACGTCGCAGAGCTGGCGAAAACGGCGACGCCGCGGTTGGAGGAGGAGGGCACAAAGCCCAAGGTCCTCTACACCCGCCTTGCAGAGCACCTGGGTTACTAGGGCGCATGTCGTCTGGCCGATAGCTACTCGGCCATGGTGAGCGACCGTCCCTACCGCAAGCGCCTGCCGGTGAGCGTCGCCAAGGCCGAGCTTACCGACAAGAAGGGCAGCCAGTTCGATCCCCAGGTGGCCGATTGCTTCCTCGGCATCCTCGAACGCCACGACGACTGCTACCAAGAGGGTGAGGCGGCCGACTTCAGTACCGAGTTCCAGAAGGTCAAGTTCCTTCGCGACCTGCCGCCGGAGCCGGAGGAGGGGTCAGGGGCCGAGGGCACCGGGGCGGCTGAGGAACCGGTGGGGGCGAGGAGCTAGGGGCGTCCGTCTAGATCCGTCGCCCCAGTCCAGCCTGCCGGGCGGCCGGGAGCCTTTCGCAGTGAGAGTTTCTGCCCTTCACGGTGCGGGTATTCTCCCTGCCGGCGAGGCACCTCGCCGCAAATGGCACGTCGGTCTAGCAAACGGGGTGACTCTATGGGCCTTCTCTCGTGGGTGCTTATCGGTGGGCTGGCCGGCTGGGTCGCCAGTCTCTTGGTTGGGGAAGGCGGGGGGATCATCTTTGACATCATCGTGGGGATCCTGGGGGCTCTCCTCGGCGGGTTCATAATGAACCGGTTCGGAGATGCCGGAGTGACCGGTTGGAACCTGCGCAGTTTCGGGGTTGCCGTGCTCGGCGCGGTGATCCTGCTGGTCATACTTCGCTTGGTCCGAGGGCGAGGTGGATTGAGCCGCCGTTGGTAGGGGAGGCGAACTCTGCGGCCGAAGTGCGCGGGAGCCGCGGCCGACTTCGGCATTTTCACCACTGAGTTCCCGAAGGTCAAGTTTCTTCGCGACCTGCGGCCGAAGCTGGAGTATGTGCCTCGGGCCGGGAGCCGGGGCGGCTGAAGGGCCCGGGCGGCCGGGGAACCGGTGGGCGAGGACCCAGCCCTTCCTTTAACCTGTAGCCGACTGCTGGGAGCTGTAGCTCGCTCACGCTTTCCGGCGCTCTCCTCTCGGCCTGCCGTACGCCCGTCGGCGAAGTTCAAGATTCGCCATGGGCCTAGGTTGGGTAGGAGCCAGGCATGCCGACAAAAGCAAATCGCATCACACAAGCGGAAAGGAAGGTTGGCCGCGCCCTGAGCAGCCGCGAGCGGCGGGCGCTGAACCTGGCCAAGTACTTGGCCAAACGTCGGCGGTACAACGCGCTGTTGCATGTACTCGGACCAGGTTTGGTCACTGGAGCCGCCGACGACGACCCTTCAGGCATCGCTACATACTCCCAGGCCGGAGCAACCCATGGATTTGCCTTGCTCTGGGCGTTTCCCCTCATGTTTCCCTTACTGCTGGCCGTGCAAGAGGCCTGCTCCAGGATCGGGGCAATAACCGGGAAGGGTTTGGCTGCCAACTTGAAGGAGGCCTACAGCCGCAAGTTCCTCCTTGTGGCCGTGGTCCTCGTCACCACGGCCAACACTCTGAACATCGGCACCGATCTGGGGGCCATGGCGGCCGCAGTGCGCCTATTCGCTCCGGTGCCGTTCGAGCTACTGACCGTTCTCTTTACAGTCGCGATTACCGCGCTCGCGGTGTTCATTCCCTACAGGGCGTACTCGCGCATTCTGAAGTGGCTGGTTATCGCTATCTTTGCCTACCCCGTGACAGCCTTTGTCGTGGGGCAGTCGTGGGGAGAGGTGTTTGCGGCGACCTTCAACCTTCGGCCTAAGATCAGCTTCGCCTCCACATACATTTTGGTCGGCATGATCGGCACCACCATATCGCCGTACTTGTTCTTCTGGGATACGTCTCATGTGGTCGAAGAGGAGATAAGGGAGCAGAACAAGAGCCGGATAGGGGAGGAACCCACGCCTACCAAACGCTTCCTGCTCCGCTTGAGAGTCGACAACTTCGTGGGCATGGCTCTCGCGAGTGTGACCGCATGGTTCATCGTTATAGTTTGCGGATCGGTCCTCTTCTCCCACGGCGTCACTCAAATCAATACCGCTGCTGACGCCGCCAAGGCCCTCGAGCCCCTCGTTGGAGGGACGGCGTATGCCGGACTGGTGGCCAAACTCATCTTCTCGGTAGGGATTATCGGCCTTGGACTGCTGGCTGTGCCCACCTTAGCCGGCTCCGCCTCCTACGCGCTCAGCGAGACATTGGGGTGGAAAGAGGGGCTGTATCGAAAGCTCAGGCAGGCTCCCGGATTCTACTCGATACTTGCGGCCGCCATGTTGGTCGGCTTGTCCATAAACTTCCTGGGAATCAACCCCATCAGGGCGCTTGTCTTTACCGCAGTGTTCAACGGAATAGCCGCGGCCCCGCTGCTCTTCATGATCGCCAAGTTGGGCAATAACAAGAAGATCATGGGCCCATATAGGAGCGGAATACTGTCGAACATTGGAGTTTGGGCCGCTTGCGGGGTGATGACCGTCGCAGTGTTGCTGTTCTTCTACGCACTACTGGCAGGAAAGACCTGAGATATGTCTACCAGAAGTACCACCGATGGCCCACGCCGTGCGCGAAGATCCCAATGATCCAAATGATGAACAGGGCAATGGCCACGTAGAAGAGTATCGTCGTCGCGAACCCCAGCCCGAAGACGAGCGCCACTAGGAGAAAGAACAGAATCAGCCCCAGCATTGTTGAACCTCCAGAGGAATTAGAAGATCAGGACCTTTTGAGCTTCTCTTCCAGCTCGGCCTTTGTCATCTTTGATCTGCCTTTGATGCCTTTGCTCTGTGCTTCGGCATAAAGCTGCTTGTAGGTCCGGCCTTTCGGGCCACCATGCGAACGCAAACCGCCTCTGCGTCCTGAGGAGATATCCTTGGTGGACGTCCGACTCGCTTCTTTCGCTTCTCCGTGCCGGGCCCTCTCCTTATTGACCGTTCTGGCGGCTATCTCCTCTGCCTCGCTCTCGGAGTGGCCTTCCTCAATCAGCGACTGCTTGATGTGCTTGTACTGCCGTTCTCGTTTCTGACTCCACGCCCGCTGCGGCATCTCGTACCTCCTTCCCGCAGTTTGTCTGTACGTACCCATGATGGCGAGGGCTAAATCGCCGCCAGAGCGGCACCGCTGCACCGCGCCGTGAGGCTGCAAGGCGGCGCAGGAGGGACGCCGAGGCTCCCGCGGGTAACTAAGGACAGCGGCAAGCGCGAAGCTGGTCGCTGCCGCACCGTCAAGGCGCAACATTCCTTGGGTAACAGCATCGTCGGCGCTATCCTTCGCTCAACCGTGGTTCACTTGACCGCGGCGTCGAAAGCAGGCTTGAGGTTGACAACACGGGGGGCGACGACATGACCTTTCCATCTTCCGACATTATCTGGGCACCGGCCGTCCCTCCGGAAAAGGGAGGCTATCCGGGCCTGAATCCCCGCACCGAGCACAAAGCTGGCCTGATCGCCGAGTACGACGTTGCCGTGCCAATGCGCGACGGGGCCAACGGTGCGGAGCGGACAGACCTCAGCCGCGGAGAGGCCGCGTCCACCCGGGTGTGCCACCCTTCGTGTTGTTGCCCAGGGATGCGTTCCCCGGGGCAAATCCAGTGTGGTCACTCCGCGTGGTGTGACCAAGAGCCGTGTCTGTTGTGGCTGACCTCTGGCCATACCATTGATAAGAATCGGCCGGAGTTTCGAGCCCACCACCGCACATGACAGGGGATGGATTCCCCGGAGCATTAGTAACAAGATTCCCCTGCAAAACCCGTATTTTAGTCGATTGATGCCGGCGGCTTGCGGCTTCCGGATGTTTACCGGCATCGTCCTCATCCGGCGCCGGGTCGCAGGCATACCTGTTTGGCATGGCCATTGCGCCCGAAACGCAGCTATGCTAGGTTAGCGCTAGGTTTGTGGTGAGGCGGCGTTCTTGGGGGAACGGCGCCGGCAACTGGGCGGGGGGCATGATCCAGGACTGTACCCAAATCCAAGCAACCGTTCCAAGCACCCGTTTGCCGATTCTACCGTGAGGTTGGCGCACCTCTTCCGGATCACCACGATCATTCGAGTCAACAGACAGACCAAGTCGTAATGCCGCTCCGGCATGAGGGGGGTGAGGCCGCTGGGCTCACATGAGCACCTTGGTTTGCGCGTAATTGCCAAGCGCTGTGTACTCACGATACCACTGGCAGCTTCTTGTTCTTGTCAGTCCATCCAAACGTGAGACCGAGAGAAAAGGGGGAGATGCTCCAATGCGATCGAGATTACTGTATAGCCTCCTGATCCTGCTGAGCCTGGGTCTTCTACTGGTCGTGATCGCCGGCTGCGGGTCGGCGACAGAGACCACCACCACCGCCCCTGAGGGGACTACCACGACCGCGCCGGTTTCCACAACCTCTGGTCCTTCCGGCAGTGAGACCACGGTTGCCACCACGGCCACGCAACCGTTCAAGGTAGCCGTTTTCGTTTACAACTCAACGCCCTACGCCCGGGTGGCTTGGGAGGCCGCCAAGGCCGAGGCCGAGAAGCTGGGCGGCACGGCCACCATGTTCAACCCAGAAAACGACGCCAAGCTCCAAGCTACTCAGATGCAGGATGCGATCACCTCTGGAGAGTATCAGGGGTTTGTCATTCAGCCGAATGACGGTGTACGTCTGCAGCCCCTGGTCAAGGAAGCGGGAGACAAAGGCATCAAAGTCGCCGTACTCGATGCCTCGCTTGCTTCTCCTCAGGATCAGCTCACCCTCTACAATCTACCCGGCGTGCTTGTCACAATAGGTTTCGGGTTGACCGAGAACTGCAAGGCGTTCGCCGACGAGGTCATAGCCGCCGTGGACGCCAAGGTTGGGAAGGGAAATCAGGCCGTGGTCGCGATTCAGCCCGGACTGACCAACTTCCCTCAGGACGTGATTAGGACGAAATCACTGCAGGATGCCATGGCAGCAACGGGTTACATCAAGACGGTGGTCATGCCTCAGGGCGAGTACTCGACTCCGGGTGGGCAGAAGTCGGCGCTCGACTTCTTCCAGACTCAGCAGAAGGTAGACGTCATCGTCACGTATGCCGACCAGATGGCCATGGGCGTCGTGACGGCACTCGGCCAGCTGGATCTGGTGCCGGGCAAGGACGTGTACATCGTCGCCGGCGGCGCGGCCAAGGAGGCGGTGGAAGGTATCCAGGCCGGAACTTGGTTCGGCTCCATCGGCAACTACCCGGCGAGGGAATCGCAGTTGGCCGTGGACACGATCGTGGACTCTCTGGCAGGCAAATCGACGCCGGAGACAATCGAGATCTGGAAGCAGCCCGGATGTCCCCCGGCCATCGATAAGGCGTACCTCGACGCCAATCCGGATTTCAAACCCGATTGGTCGGTTCTGGCCTCCGGGTAGGACTGAGCGTTACTCGAGACCTTACTAGTTGCGAGGAGAACGGCGTGGACGGAGTCGCGGGTCCGATCGTCGAGTTCCGAGGGATCGTAAAGAACTATCCCGGCACTCGGGCGCTCGACGGTGTGAGCATGGAGATAACCCACGGCTCCGTCCACGGCCTAGTCGGTGCCAACGGAGCCGGCAAGTCCACGCTGGGCAAGGTCCTGGGAGGGGCAACCCGGCCCGATGACGGCCGGATGTTCGTGGAAGGTCGGCCCGTTAAGTTTTCGGGTTCGCGGGACGCGCTCCAGCACGGCATCGCCCGCGTGGCTCAGGAATTGGCCCTGGTGCCGCGGCTTAACGTCATGCAGAACGTCTTTCTGGGTGTTGAGCCCAAGCGGCGCGGCCTGGTGCTCCGCAGAAAGATGAGACAGCTCTACGACGACCTTGTCGGCGAGTACGGCTTCGCCCTCAGCCCCTACCTGGAAGTGGGAAGGATGCGGCTCGCCGATCAGCAGAAGGTGGAGATCCTGCGGGCTGTGAACCGCAAAGCCCGCTTGATCATCATGGACGAGCCCACGTCTTCGCTGACGAAGGATGAGGTAATCACTCTGCATGAAATGATCCGCCACCTCAACGGCAAGGGTACAACTGTCATCTACGTGAGTCACTTTTTGGACGAAGTCCTCGCCATTGCCGACACGGTCACCGTAATGCGCAACGGGCAGGTCGTCCGCACTTCGAAGGCGACGGAGGAAACGCCCGCGAGCCTGGTCGGCGGCATGTTCGGTTGTGAAGCAGCCACCGAGTGCTTCGACGAGAAGAGCGCAGTGACCGTTGAGACCGTGGTGCTGGAAGCGACCGACCTCTGCCGTGAAAAGGTAGTACGAAACGTCTCGCTGGCCATCCGCAGCGGGGAGATCGTTGGTCTGGCCGGGCTAGTTGGGAGCGGACGGTCAGAAGTGGCAAGGGCGATTTGCGGAGTGGATGCAATCGACGGCGGCACCATCAAAGTCGATGGCGTCGAGCAGAACTTCCGATTTCCGAGGGATGCTTTTCGAGCGGGAGTCGCCTTCGTTCCTGAGAGCCGCAAGCAGGATGGACTCTGTATGCAGTTGTCGCTGAGAGAAAACACCACGCTGCCTCATCTGTGGTCGGGAATCGTGTCGCGGGCAGGGGTAGTGCAAATCCGGTCCGAACGGAGCAAGGTCGAGAGTCTGCTGAAGTCATTGTCGGTCGAACCGCCGCGCCCGGAGTTGACTGTGGAGTCATTGTCGGGAGGGAATCAGCAGAAAGTGGTATTCGGCAAGTGTCTCTTCCGTCAGCCTAGGGTGCTGATCCTGGACGAACCGACCCGGGGAGTCGATGTCGACTCGAGGGCGAACATCCACCGCCTGATCCAGGGACTGGCAAGGCAGGGAGTTGCCATCCTCCTGATTTCTTCAGACATCGAGGAGGTGCTCGGCCTGTCCCATCGCGTGCTCGTGATGAGGGGTGGTGAGGTAGTGCGGGAATTCCCGGCAGATCCGAGCATGGGGGATGTGATGAACGCGTGCTTTGGACTGGCCACTTCGGAGCGGGAATGCGAGACATGAGACCCCCGAAAACAGAGTCCACCGCGGAGGCGGTGGCGGTTCCTGTTCGGAGCCGGCTGTCACTGAGAAGGATAGAAGCCCGGCACGTACGGGACTACGGGATCATCGCCGTAACGGCCGTTGTGTTCATCGCTCTATCGCTCGCCTCGTCGGCGTTCTTCTCGGTTGGCAACCTATTCAACATTCTCTATCAAAACGCGCCGCTCGCTATCATGGCCTGCGCAACAACGCTGGTTGTCGTCGCCGGCAATTTCGACCTGTCGGTCGGCGCCATGTACGCGGTCGCGGCTATCAGCGCAGCCGAGATGGCGGTGCGTCTGGGACCGTTGGCCGGCATTCTCTTCGGGATCGTAGTCGGTGGGTTCACCGGTCTCATAAACGGTCTCGTGGTGACGCGCTTGCGGGTCAACGCATTTCTCGCCACCCTTGCCACCAGCTTGGCGTTCCGCGGCTTTGCCATTGCGGTGACGAACGGGTTCTTGGTCGAGGTTCGAGACCCGGGATTCACGGGGCTCGGGCGCGACAAGATCGGACCAGTCCCGGTTTCTGTCATCATCGCGGTGGTTGTCATCCTCATTCTGCAGTTCGTGTTGTCGCGCACCGTCTTTGGACGCTACATCTACGCGGTGGGCGGAAACCCCGGAGCGGCCTCCATCTCAGGAGTGAGGGTAAGCACCATCGTCTTGGCTACGTTCGTGATCGGCGGTTTCGCGGCCGGATTGGCCGGAGTCATAGATGCCTCATCGGTGGCCTCAGGAGATGCCCAAGGCGGTCAGGCTTTCGCGCTGACCGCAGTCGCGGCGGTTGCACTGGGAGGCACCAGCATCTATGGCGGTATCGGCTCGGTCTGGCGAACGTGCATAGGTGTGGCGCTGTTCGCCCTGATCACGAATGGTTTCAATCTTTTGGGGGTCAACCCCTACTACCAGGACATCGCGAAGGGGCTTCTCATCATCTTCGCGGTTGCCTTGGGCGCGATGGTTGAACGCCGGGAGGGTAGATGATCGCGGCGCAGCCATACACACCACGATCTGGGTGTCCGTCGCAGCCGGACGCCGACCAAGAAAGGGCAACACAATGACTTTTTCGACTTCCGAGATTATCTGGGCGCCCGCCATCCCCCCCGAGAAGGGGGGCTATCCGGGTCTGAACCCCCGGACAGAGCACAAGGCGGGCATGATCATCGAGTACGATGTCGCCGTGCCGATGCGGGACGGCGTCAGGATTTACATAGATGTCTTCCGTCCCGAAACCTCCGGCCAATACCCACCACTCATCGCCTGGGGGCCGTACGGCAAACACGGCCTTATCAGCTACGACGGCATCGGGAATACGCTGCTTAACGACTCCGATTTCAACGAGTTCACCCGGTTCGAGGCCGCCGACCCGATTTACTGGTGCCGCAACGGCTATGTGGTGATCAACGCGGACATGCGGGGTAGCTGGGCATCAGAAGGCGAGCTCACCTGGATGAGCGAGCAAGAGGTCGACGACATGTACGACCTCATCGAGTGGGCGGGCACGCAGCCGTGGAGTAACGGTAAGGTCGGGATGCACGGAGTGTCCTATCTCGCGTGGAGCCAATGGAAGGTGGCGGCGGCCCGTCCGCCGCACCTCGCCTGCATCAACCCCTGGGAAGGCGTGAGCGACTTCTACCGGGAACTGGCCATGCACGGCGGCATCCCGGATACCCTCTTCTGCCCGATGTGGCAGAGCAATGTCCACTATTCGACCACCCGTGTGGAAGACTTCGTGGCCATGCAGAAGGCCCGCCCATTGTTCGACGAGTGGTGGCAGAGCAAGAACGCGGATTTGTCGAAGATCACCGTTCCGGCGTTCGTGGTAGCGTGTTGGGCGGACCACGGCCTGCACTGCCGGGGCACGATCGAGGGTTTCAAGCAGATCTCCTCGGAGCACAAGTGGCTCCTGGTGCACGGCCGCAAGAAGTGGTGGCACCTCTATCAGCCCGAGAACGTAGAGAAGCAGAGGCAGTTCTTCAACCGCTTCCTCAAGGACATAGAGATCGATAACCACGTCATGGAGTGGCCTCGTGTCACCCTGGAGATACGTGAGAAGTTCTTCATTGGCGATCTCCGCAGCGAGAACGAGTGGCCGATCGCCCGCACCCAGTACACCCGGTATTACCTCGATGCCACCAATGGGACGTTGAGCACGAAGGCCCTCAAGAAGGAAGCGGCAGTCACGTATAATGCCGACCGCTACTACAGCAAGGACCAGAACAAGGGCAACCTTTCTCCGTTCTTCCTCGATGCGATTGAACAAGTGGCCGACAAGCTGGCGAAGGAGAAGCCGAGCGGCCGGCAAAATGCGGTCTTCGAGGTCGAGTTCCCCGAACGCACGGAGCTGACCGGCCACATGAAGCTCAGACTGTGGGTGGAGGCGGATGGCAGCGACGACATGGATCTATTCGTCGCGCTCGACAAGGTCGACACTGCGGGATACCGGGTTCCGCTTGTGTACTTCGCCAACCACAACGACGGTCCCATCGCCCTGGGGTGGCTGAGGGTTTCTCATCGCGAGCTGGATGAAGCAAAGTCGACCCCTTATCAGCCGGTCCATTTGCACCAGAGGGAATTGAAACTCAAACCGGGCGAGACCGTGCCCGTGGACGTCGAAATCTGGCCGACGAGCATCCTCTTCGAGAAGGGGGAGAAGCTGCGCCTGACCATTCAGGGGCGCGACATCTATTATTACCCGTCGGAGGCGCACACCTGTGGCCACACTGATACGGTCAACAGGGGGAATCACGTGATTCACACCGGCGGCAAGTACGATTCGCACCTGCTGGCAGCGGTTATTCCTCCGAGGTAAAGGGGACAAAGACAGGCAGGAAGTCGCCGGAGCCAGGGGCCGTCCGGCCCCTGGCTCCGACTTGGTGGTTATCCTCAGCGCGAGGGGTGGTGGGAGCCGATAACGGAGACATATGGAGTTTCGTACTGACATAACTTGGTCTCAGCTTTCTGCGGCCGAGAAGAGCCAACGCCGCTGGGCGGCATTCCTGCAGCCCTCGGTGCAGTTTCTGAGTGACGGAGCCGGGGACGAATACCTCACGAGGGCGACCCGCCTGCGGAAGGCCATCCTTCTCGAAGGGAACCCCGACCGAGTTCCCGCGTGCGCGCTGGCAGGGTTCTATCCGAGCTTCCGGGCCGGCATGACACCCTATGACGCGATGTACGATTACGAGCGGGCCGCCGAGGCGTGGCTGGACTGCAACCGTGATCTGCAGCCTGACAGCATGGTAGGCCCCATATTTGCCGCCCTACCCGGTCCGGCCTTCGACCTTCTCGAAGTGAGGTCTTTCCACTGGCCGGGGCACGGCGTGCCCAAGCACGCAGGCTTCCAGTACAACGAGCAAGAATGGATGCGGCCGGACGAGTACGACCTGCTAATCGACGACCCTACCGACTTTCTGCTGCACGTCTACATGCCTCGTACCATTGCCGGCCTGGAAGGATTCGGCAGCCTGTTTGCTCCCCTGGACATGGTGGAGATGGGTACCTTTCCCGCGTATCTGCTGCGCTGGGGTCTGCCCGAGGTATCGGCGAGCGTGCAGAGGTTGCTTGCAGCCGGCCAGGAGTGTAACAGGTGGGCTGCGACGCTCTTTCCGGCCATGAGCAGGTTGGTCGCCGAAGGCTTTCCTGCGCCGATTGGATCCATGACCCTGGCCCCGTTCGACTTCATCGGCGACACCCTTCGCGGCACCAGAGGAATCCTGATGGACATGTACCGCCAACCCGACGCGCTCCTCGAAGCGTGCGACAAGATGGCCAATGTTCTGATCAAGTGGGTGACGCGCCGGGCGACATTGGAGACCCCGCCGCTTGTCTTCATACCGTTGCACAAAGGGGCCGACGGCTTCATGAGCCTGGATCAGTTCAAGACCTTTTACTGGCCGAGCCTGCGCAAGGTCATCGCTGGTCTGGTCGACGATGGCTTTGTCCCCTACCCATTCGCCGAGGGCGCCTACGGTTCCCGACTCGAAGTGATCAGGGATCTGCCCGTGGGTCGCACAGTGTGGCATTTCGACCGCACCGACATGCGCGAAGCCAAGAAGGCGCTCGGGGGCATCGCCTGTATCCAGGGAAACGTTCCACTATCTCTGCTGAGACTGGGCACTGCTTCCGAGGTGACGGCCCACTGCCGCGACCTGATCGAGGCCGTAGCTCCCGGGGGCGGTTTCATTCTCGACATGGGGGCCGGCGCGGATGACGGAGAAGACGCGAACATGCGGGCGATGATCCAGGCGGCGAAGGATTTTGGGACATACTGAGCATGGAGGCGAGGTGAGTTGAGCCGAGGGGTCACGGTATCTGCGAAGATCGCGGCTTATGTCAGGGAGCAGATTCTCGAGGGGCAGCTCAAGCCTGGGGATCGGCTGCCTGCTGAGCGCGAGTTGGCCGAGACGCTGCGCGTGGGCCGGTCCGCGGTTCGCGAAGCGATGCACACCCTCCGCGCGCAGGGCTATATCAGCGCCGGAAGGGGGCGCAACGGCAGTGTTGTTAGTTCGCTTGCAGCCTCTCAAATCGGCGATCCTCTCGCCGCGCTTTTGGTTCCCGGAGCGCTGCAGTTCGTCGATTTCTTCGAGCTCTGCCTGGTGATCGAGCCCTGGGCGGCCGGGCTGGCGGCATGGCGACGCTTGCCGCAAGACATCAAGTGTCTATCCGAAGCACTGGAAGCCCTGGAAGAGCAGCCCGGTGATCTTGCCCTGGATGCCAACCTGCACGGGTGCATAGCGCATGCAGCGCACAACGTGTTTTGCTCCCATATCCTCGCGGAATTGGTTCGGATTCTGTATGACAACATCCCCGATGGTTTCTTTCCGGACCCCGAGACCCACAGGAAGGCCCAACGACAGCATGTGTCCATTGTGCGGGCGATTGTGGAGCGAGATTCTTCGGGAGCGAGCACCGCGATGACCGAACATCTGACCTGGACCGCGCGTGAGGTATGCCGGCTCGAAGGGCAGGTATACCAACCGAACCGTCTCCTCTACAGGGCGGCCGATGAAGCACCGGCAAAACAGAACGTCCAATGACCGTTCCCGCGCGTCAGGACCACGAGCACTGGAATAGGGAAGGAAGAGCTGCCCTCGTGCTTGCGGTGCTGCGAGGCGAGGTCTCTATTGAGGTCGTTGCAGAAGGGCTGGGGACAAGCGTCGACGAAGTCGAGAGCTGGAAGGGTGAGTTCTTGGCAGCTGCCGAGAGCGCCCCCGTTGTGCCGACGGGAGAAGCCGGGACGGCGGCAGCGGCCGGGGCTGATGAGCACGAGACCACCAAACAGGAGGACGTTGGGGTATGGGTCTGCACGCCGGCTGGTGAGTCTATCGCCCCTTGCCTGTTCATACAGGCTGCATGTGAAGGTCGCCTTCCCGAGGAAGCAATCGCCGAATGGCAAGGGCCCGAAGCGCCATCCCAATCCTCCGAAGCTCGATTCCTTCCCGTTCTGCACGGAGAATGCTCCTTCTTGCCGGCTCGCCGACGGGCGGCACACCTGTTTTCCTCGAAGTTGCGCGCGCACAACCCGACGGGGATGGCGTCCGACCTCAGTCTATGGCGATTCCCTGTCCGGCCGGCAGGGATAGTATTGTTGATAGAGGGAAAAGACTCGCGCGCCTTGCAGGCCTCGGGTAGGTCGTCCGCCCGGGGGATGATGCTCAGGGTGGACAAGGCGCTCGCGTGGGCAGAGAGACAGCGGCTACCCTCTGTAATTGCCGTAATGGCCGATGATCCCGGCAAGTTTGACGAGGGCCGGATCTGCCGCCGATGCGCTGTGGGAGCAGATATCTCCGTCATCATAGGCCCCCCTCTCGGACGTTTTCGAGAGAACACTGAGAGACCGTACTCGTCTGGCCTGCGGGCACAGCACAGCATGATGTCCCTACTGCTTGGCGTCGCTTCCCTGGGCTTTGACCCGGAGTATGCCAGTCGAATCCTGCGAACGTTATGGACGGTAATCGACTCGCCCGCCAAGACCGGGCGGCCGATGGCGGCCGGCTAAGGACTGAGCGCGATCGCAAAGTCGACCACATCGTAGTACCGCATTGCCTTGCCATCCTCCGACAGCTCAGGCTCGCCTCTCACCAATCCGGCGTCTCCAGCTTCCTTAGGTGGATATGGAGTAGGGGCTGGCTGATGCCCATCTTCCGTGCCAGCTCACTCACGTACTCGCGACCTGGCACCAGAGCAGCGATGATGCGCTGGCGATGATCGACGCGGCGAAGGAATACGGGGGGTATTGAGGCCGCGGGACGGCCAGGAGGGCTGGGGGCGGCCAGGAGGGCCAAAGGCCTACAAGAGCGCCGCTGAAGCTGAGAGCACCGCCGCGGCCCATGACGCTACTGCGTCCAGGACCGGGCGGGTGATGCGGTGTGTCTTGGTTGCTCGTTCATGAATCAGCATGTAAAATGAATGAACCAGTCGACCCCCCGGAGGGCTGATGGCCATTCTTCAAATAAAAGGCATCGATGATGAACTCTACGCGCGTCTGAAACGGGTGGCGGCCGAGGACAGCCGCTCGGTCAGTCAGGAGGTCCTTCATTTGACCAAGGAGTACATGACTCGGAGGGAGGCGCAGAACGTCGATGTGAAGTCTGCGAGAGCCCTGCTTGATCTGGCCGGCAGCTGGGAGGACGACCGCGATGCCGCCACGATCGCCCACGACATTCGCGCCGGCCGGCGCAACGTAGGCCGAACCCCGAGCCTCTAGGATGTACTTACTCGATACGGACACGCTCGTCTGTTTGCTAAAGGGTCATCCGGAGGCGACGCAGAACTTGGCCCTCCACACGGATGAGCTCGTAGGCACCAGCGTGATCACCCTTATGGAGCTGTACTACGGGGCTTTCAAGTCCCGACAGGTGGCCGGCAACCTGGCAAGGATACGCACCCTGGAGAGAGAGGTCAGGGTGTGGGATCTTGGCAAGCCCGCTGCTGAAGTTTTTGGCGTGCTGAAGGCCGAGCTTGAGGGTCAGGGAAATGGGCTCGACGACTTCGATCTCGCGATCGCTGCATGTGCGCTCGCCGAGGACCTCACTCTGGTCACCAACAACGCGGCCCACTTTGACCGCGTTCGCGGCCTACGGCTCGAAAACTGGACTACCTCTGTCTAGGTAAAACATGAGGCGGTTTGTTCATTCGATGAGGACTTCCGACGGCTGGGAGTGGATCTGGTGAAGCCCTAGCCGCGGCTTCCAGGATTCCCGGACTGGCGGACGAATCCACATCTGTTGCGCGGCGACGCACTGTGACCATCGGGGACCGAATCGTAGCTGGGGGAATATGAATCTTCGCCTCCTTGGACGGATTCTCACAGCCCAAGCCCTTTCCAGCCTGGGCACGTCGGTCTCTACCATCGCGCTCTCCTACATGGTGCTCAAGCTCACCGGCTCGGTGCTGCAGATGGGTGGCGTCATGGCCATCAGCACTTTCCCGCTGGTGGTGACGAGCTTCATCGGCGGGGCCGTCCTCGATCGTTACAGTGCCAGGAATATCATGGTGCTCGCCGACCTGGGCCGGGCCGTTCTCATCTTCTTCATGCCCTTACTGGCCCAGGTGTCCACGGGATATATCTACCTTCTGGCGGCCCTAATGGGCGTCTTTTCCTCTCTCTTTAACCCTGGGCAAGTCAAGCTCGTTGGAGAGCTGGCCGAGAAGGAGCACCTCGTAAAGGCCAATTCGTACCTGAGCGTGTCCCGCGACGGCGCGGAGTTGCTTGGGTACCTGCTGGGGGCGCCGCTGGTCATCGCCCTGGGTTACACCGTCACATTCTCTATCGATGCGGTGAGCTACGTGCTCTCGGCGATCCTGCTCATCGGTTTACCGCGTGCGCGTCCGGCAACAGTAACCGAGGTGGCAAGCGGCTCGTCCGCGGTGGAGGCGATCGGGGCAGCAGGCAGCAAGGCTGCGCTTGGGGGCGGCACGGTGCGGGCTCCCCGGTTGGCGACTCTCGTGGCCGAGGCTCCGCACGTCGTCAATATGATCTGGCGTCGACCTGCGCTGCGCACCAACTTACTCTTGGCCACTTTTGCAGTGACGGCCGTCATGATGAGCATCCCCAACTCCTACGGCCTGGCCTTCGAAGTCTTCGACCGTGGCGCTTGGGGTCTTACCGCGCTCGAGGTCTTCACGGCCTCCGGGATGATACTGGGGGGCCTTGCTCTTAGCCGCTTCAGTCTTTCGGGCGATAAAAATGCCTACGTCTCCTTTGGCCTGGTGGCGATGGGGGTCTGCTTCATAGGCGTGAGCTTCAGCCCGATGTTCTGGCTGTCGATAGCTCTCATAGGGTTCGGTGGTGTCTTCAACGTGAGCACATTTGTGCCATCGATGATCTTGTTTCAAGAGATGCCCAAGGAGGCATACAAAGGAAGAATGATCGCAATCCGGGCTGGTTTCGGGCAGATGGGCACCACCGGC
>JAMDEO010000064.1 GCA_023483915.1 Actinomycetota bacterium | reverse complement strand
CGTACATGTTGCGCCACAGTGCCGGTGTCACCTCGGCTGAGCGGGCCGGTAAGCGCAGCGGCGGTCCCTTGTTCGGCGAGGTTGTCCAGCGTTCCTTTGACGAGGGGCAAGAACAATGCGAGCACCTCGTCTCGGGACATCCCTGTCCGCACAAACATGCTTTCAGCGCAGGCCTCGAGCGCGACGAGGTAGTTGGAGGCCACACACGCGGCTGCGTGATAGAGGACACGCTTGTTGTTTGGTAGGAGAAACGGGCGGGAGTCGAGCGAGCGGGCGAGCGAGAAACCGGCTCGAAGAGCAGTTTCGCTGCCCCCGGGGCCTCCTGCGCCAGGCGTCACAGCGATAGCCGCCCCGGCGAAACGACCCGCCCCGGAGAGCGGTTCGCTGAAAGTCTGCAACGGATGGAACGCCAGAACAACGGCTCCTGCCTCCGCGCAGGGGACAAGGACCTCAACAGAGGTCACCCCGCTCGTGTGAATGACTACGGTCGCCGCGTCTGATGCAGACACTGGGCCGTTTGGAGCTGTGGTTGCAGTGTCACGCCCAACGCGAAACGCCGCGGCGAGATTCTCGGCTACCTCCGTGACGGCGGTGTCAGGCACGGATATCACGTACAGGTTAGGTCTGGTCGAAACTGCGTCGGCGAGGTCGGCAGCAGCTCTGGTTCCCAGCCATTCCTGTGCGCGGGCGCAGCCTGCAAGGGTGTGGCAGGTGAACGCGGCCAGCTCAGCTCCCCGGGCCCGCATTGCGAGGGCCAGGCTTGAACCGAGCCTACCCGCTCCTATGATCGCGAAGCGCAGCCCAGCCAGCGAAGGACCCGGGCGTCCGTCTGCCGGCCGGGAGTTCACGAGTGTTCCCCATGTAGATGCCTATCGATGAGAGACCTGCCTTGTTCCAGTTCTGCGCGCAGATACCAGACGTGGCGGTTATGTCGGGCCATGACGAGTAGACCTGGGGAAGGCTCCCGGCTTCGCCTCAAAAGTGTAGACGGTCCGGCATCCATCGATTTGCCCTCAGCTCCTCATATGGCGCGGGTAGCATACCAGCCCGGAGGCGAGAGACACAACATGCGAGTCTGCCTCTTGGTTTCGGCAACCACTGTTTACGCTGCCGCCGAATGGTTCTTCTGATACTCTGAGCTATGTGATGGATGCCCGAATTCCACCTGAAATAGTCCGCGAAACCGGCGATCCGGCTGCAGCTCTGCGCGAGCTCGAAGCTTCTGTGCGGGCCTGCAGACTATGTGGATTGTGCGATGGCCGGACACAGGTGGTCTTCGGGGTGGGGAGTGCCACAGCCGTCTTGATGTTTGTGGGAGAAGGTCCTGGATTTCACGAAGACAGGCTTGGGGAGCCCTTCGTGGGGCAGGCTGGGAAGTTGCTGACCACGCTCCTTGGGCAGATCGGCCTGACTCGGGCGGAGGTCTACATTGCCAACGTGGTGAAGTGCCGTCCGCCACAGAATCGCGACCCGACAGCCGAGGAGCTCGAGGCCTGCAGCCGGCATCTCATGCAGCAGATGGCGATAATCCGGCCGAAGGTGATCTGCACCCTCGGGAGATTCGCGGCGCGCCTGCTGAGTGGATCCGAGTTGAGTATTTCGGCCATCCATGGGAAGGCGAAGCCCGTGACTCTGGGTGGTGTGGATACGATCGTGTTCCCGATCTTTCATCCGGCCGCAGCGCTTTACACACCGGCCAACCGCGCGGTGCTGGAAGAGGATTTCCTCAAATTGAGACGTCTGCTGGATCGCGGGCCCGAGACCCTTCGCAGTGACGACAACGGCGGCATCGCGAACCACGAGGTTGCGCCGAATGCGCAGGCCTCAGCCGGCAGGGGCTCCTCGTCGGGCTCCACCAACTCAGGCGATCGCGCGCGGCCACTCAAGACAGAGGAGCAGTTGCCTCTGTGGTAGCGGGGGAGCAAGTCGTCCTGGACGAGGCGGCTGTGGGGCTTGAGAGGCTGAGCGAGATAGGCGCCATCTTCGCCCGTGTCCTTCGCGGTGGTGACGTCGTACTGCTGTACGGGCCGCTCGGCGCGGGGAAGACGGCTTTGGTAAGGGTGATCGCGCAGGCTCTGCAGGTCACCGACCCGGTCAGAAGCCCTTCTTTCATGATCGCCAACATCTACTCCGGCGCCATGATTGTGCAGCACCTGGACCTATATCGCGTGGATCAGATCTGTGATGACGACGCGTTGGCGCTCGAGGAATATGTCCGCGATGATGCTGTGACGTTTGTGGAATGGCCGCAGGCCGGGCTGGGACGTCTGGGGCAAGCGACTTGGACCGTCACGCTTGACCATCGGTCTCTCGAAGAACGATCCATCCAGGTACTGGCCGGCTCGGCCGAGGCCGCCCAACGCTGGCACGACGCCCATAACCGGGGCGATACAACTTGATGGATCCACCTCTGATACTCTGCCTGGACGGCTCGACGGCTGACACTTCGACGGCCCTGCTGAGCCCTGGAACTGGGGACTGGGACGTCATCGAGCGGCGGCACAGCGCCGGAAGGGACCAGGCCAAGGTTTTGCTGGCCCTTGTGGACGATATGCTGCTGGATCTCGACGTGGGCCCCGAAGCCTTGTCGGGCGTGGTGGTGGGCACGGGGCCGGGAACCTTCACTGGAGTGCGTTTGACGGTGGCCACTGCCCGGGCTCTGTCATTGTCTCTGGGTGTCCCAGTCTTGGGGATATGCACGCTCGGCGCGCTCGTGGCTGGGGTGCTTGGGCAATCTCAGGCGGACTTGGTGGTGCCTGTGATCGACGCCCGCAGGGGGCAGATCTTCTACGGGGTCTACAAGCGTGGGGTGCCCATTGAACCCGAGGCTGGGACTGCGCACGCGCGGGGCATCGAGCCAGATGCCGCCGTCGCCGCGCAGGAGCGATGGACGCGCGCAGCGCCGTTTGGAGTCTGCAGTCCGGCGGACTTAGGTTCAAGGATCATGCACGAGGCTGCCGGCACCGACAGTCTGTCTGCAGTCATTGTGGGGGAAAGAAGAACACTGGCCGGCGACCTGCCTCCTGCGGTCAGGTTTGTGGCAGAAGAGGCATCGGCTGAGTATTTGGTCCGCGGACAATGGCGACTGGTAGAGCCCGGACTTCTCCCCGAGGGGGACCGCGTGGACGGCTGGCTGTTAGAGGAGCTCGGCTTGGCGAGGGAGGGCGGCAGCGTGTCCGGCGCGATGTCCCCCGGGGAAGTCGGTACTCCGGAAGCGGTCAAACCCGTTTACGTGCGCTCTCCAGACGCAGACATCCATATCACCAAGATGCGTGATCCGTGGGGAACTAGACCCGCGAAGACGAGGAATTCGTTGGAGTGATGGCCTCGCGCGTCAGGAACATGACGGTCGTCGACGTCCGGCAGGTTGCGGAGATTGAGGCGGCGTCCTTTGGGGACCCGTGGAGCGAAGAGATGGTTCGCGACGAGCTCGCCGAGAGATACAGTTGGCACAAGGTGGTGATAGACGACCAAGGGGGCATAGGGGGGTTCCTGATCGCGAGGACCTACCCGGATGATTGGCATCTTCTCGACCTTGCCGTGGCGGCCCGCATTAGGCGGCGCGGTTTGGGCGGTGTCCTTCTCGATGATTTACTACAAGCGGCCGACGCGGCGGGGGCCGCGGTGCTGCTAGAAGTTCGTCCTGGCAACCGCGCAGCCATAGCACTGTATGCCGGAAGGGGCTTCGAGACTATAGGGATTAGGCCTCGATACTACCGCGACACCTTGGAAGATGCCTTGCTTATGGGGCATTCGCCGGGGTCACGAGGGCGCGAGCCATCGTCGGACCACCGCCTATCGTTGGTGCACCGTCCACTGCTGGGCCACCGTCCGTCGGATCGGGAGGGCGTAGTCCGTCCTATCCTGGCCATGGAGACATCATGCGACGACTCAGCTGCGGCTGTCATCACGACCCAGGGGGACGTCCTCTCCAATGTGGTGCATTCACAGGATGCCATGCACGAAAGGTACGGCGGGATAGTTCCAGAAGTGGCCAGCCGCGCCCATGTCGAGCGGCTCACGGCTGTTGTGCGGGAAGCGCTTCGCCAGGCGGACTGCAGCGTCGATGATCTTGGGGCGGTAGCGGCTACGGTGGGTCCCGGGCTCATCGGTGCTCTGCTCGTGGGGGTCCAAACAGCCAAAGCTGTCGCCTGGACCCGTAGGTTGCCATTTCTACCGGTCAATCATGTGCACGGCCACCTGGCAGCGGTCTGGTTGGCCGACCCAAATGCGCCCTTTCCCATGGTGACGTTGGTAGCGTCGGGCGGGCACACCGCCTTGATTCGGGTGGACGACAAGCAGACTTTCACGCTTCTCGGCCAGACTCTTGATGACGCGGCAGGCGAGGCCTTCGACAAGGGGGCCCGTCTATTGGGGCTTGGGTATCCGGGCGGACGCGAGTTGGACGAATTGGCCGAGGCGGGTGACCCTGACGCCTACAGCTTTCCCATTGGCCTTCAGCATTCGCAGGTCTCCGACTTCTCCTTCTCCGGGGTGAAGACCTCTCTTTACTACCTTCTGCGTGATTTCACCGAAGAGGAGAGAAGAACAAGGACTGCGGACGTGGCCGCTTCTTACCGTGCGGCCCTCGTCGAGGCATTGATGGGAAAGACCCTGCGTGCGGCCCTTGAGACCGGAGCCCGGACTGTGGCCATAGCCGGCGGCGTGGCGGCCAACTCGCTTCTGCGGCGGCGCCTCGTCGCCGAGGGAACGAAGGCCGGCTTTCAGGTCGTGGTCCCTCCCATCGCTTACTGCACCGACAATGCCGCGATGATAGGATCTGCGGCCCTTAGCGCCCCCGTGATTCGTTATCCCGACTACCTTAGCATCGATGCCGCAGCTTCTCTGCCTTTGGGAATGTGGATGCCGCCGGTAGCCGACTGATCCTTCTGCTTCGGCGCCAGTCCTGGCCGGAGGGACACGAGATTCCAGCGTGAAGGGGTTTGACAAATCCTGATTCTGTGAATAACATACGCACTGCTTTGGCACTCGTATCATGAGAGTGCCAATTCTGCGAAAAGGGTCGCATCTACCCGTCTGCGGTGCAAGTCAGAAGAGTAGAAGAAGTAACAGACAGGAGGAATGTGCATGAAACTAGTGCCACTCGAAGACAGAGTCGTGGTCGAGCGCCTCGAGAAAGAGGAGAAGACCAAGAGCGGTATCGTCCTTCCGGACACCGCGCAGGAGAAGCCCACCAAGGGCGCATTTGGGTCGGCCAACCAGAC
>JAMDEO010000006.1 GCA_023483915.1 Actinomycetota bacterium | reverse complement strand
GGCGGGGCCGGGGGGGGCTTCGTCGGTGTCGGCGTTCTGGATTGGGATTGGGTCGGGGAGAATTGTCGGGGCGAGGCTTTCGAGATACCTCTCGGATGTCGGGATCATCGCATGGTCACTGGGTCTTGGCGTGGTCTTGCAGGCGATGCTGCTGCTGGCGCATAGTGTGACGGCGGGCTTTGTCTCGGTGCTCGCATTGGGCTTTTGTCTTGGCCCGGTCTGGCCGACAATAATGAGTAGGGCCGCGTCGGCGCATCCGAAGCAGGCCGGGACGGTAATGGGTATAGTAGCTGCGTCGGGCTGCATCGGAGGAGGCATTTTCCCGTCCGTGATAGGGTATGCGGCGGTTTCGGTGGGAATGCGGTCGGCGCTGTGGACTTGCTTCGCGGCGGCCATTGTGAACCTGGTGATATTCCTGCGATTGTTCAGGCGCGGTAATTGATGGCCCAGGTTAATTTCACCTTGACATAAAAGCTCATCCGGGGTAATCTAATAGTATGGGAAGATAAACCTGCCCGCCATCCGCGGAGGAGAGGATAACGATATGAACTCACGAGAGAGAGTGACCTTATCTCTGAACCACAAAGAGCCCGACCGCGTAGCCCTGGATTTGGGCGCCAGCGCGGTGACGGGGATGCACGCCAGCTCGGTATATCAGTTGCGCCAGGCCCTGGGACTCGACAGCCCCGGCACGCCGGTGAAGGTGGTAGAGCCATACCAGATGCTCGGGGAGATCGCCCCGGACCTGATGGATGCGCTCGGAGTCGATGTATTGCCGCTGCAGGTTCCCGGCGGATTCTTTGGCTTCAAGAATGAGAATTGGAAGCCTTGGACGCTCTTTGACGGCACGCCCGTGCTGGTGCCCGGGCAATTCAATACCGACCCGGAGCCGAACGGCGACATCCTGCTGTACCCTCAGGGAGACAAGTCCGCCAGTCCCAGTGGGCGCATGCCCCACGGCGGTTTCTACTGTGATGCAATTATTCGCCAAGACCCGATCGATGACGACAACCTGAATGTCGAGGACAACCTGGAGGAGTTCGGACCGATAAGCGACAGAAGCCTCAAGTATCTCAAGGACGAGGCGGATCGGATCTACAGCCAAACCGACAAGGCGATCCTCGCCACGTTCGGCGGAACGGCGTTCGGTGACATCGCGCTGGTCCCGGCCCCGTGGCTCAAGAACCCCAAGGGGATCCGCGACGTGCAGGAGTGGTATATGAGCACGGCTCTGCGCCGCGATTATATTTATAAGGTCTTCGAGAAGCAGTGTGAGATAGGAATCGCGAACCTCGCGAAGATCAACGAAGTGGTCGGGGACAAGGTGGCAGCCGTATTCACAACGGGCACCGACTTCGGCATGCAGTGCGGGCCGTTCATATCGCCCCAGGCCTACAGAGACTTATACAAGCCGTTCCACAAGGCCGTGCATGACTGGATTCACGAGAACACGAACTGGAAGACGTTCATCCACACCTGCGGCTCGATAGTCCCGCTGATTGAGGACTTCATCGAGGCCGGGTTCGATATTCTCAACCCCGTGCAGTGCTCCGCCACGGGCATGGACCCCAAGCTGCTCAAAGAGCGCTTCGGTGACAGGGTCACATTCTGGGGCGGCGGCGTGGACACGCAGAAGACACTGCCGTTCGGCACGCCCGAGGAAGTCCGCAGGGAAGTCCGCGAGCGCATAGAAATATTCAGCCGCAACGGCGGGTTTGTTTTCAACGCGATCCACAATGTCCAGGCAAAGTGCCCCGCAGAGAACTTGGTAGCGATGTTCGAGACCATCAAGGAGTGCAGCGGGTGCATGGTGTGAGAATGTAGAATGGGAGGGACCTATAGCTTGAAGGTGCGGTGCCTCATTAGCCGGCCCTTCGATACGCCCACAATACTTTCTCAATAGGAGATACCTTCTGCTGGGCTACTCAGGACCTACGGCAGTACGTGTACCCTGTACACTATCCCTATGCCCTCGCCCCCCATTTTCAGGGTGTTCGCGACCCCACCATATATGGAACATATCCATGAGGTCGGGGCTTCGGATGCCGGCCACAACCACTCAGGGAGGGCACCAATGAATTATGCTATGAGGCTGGCTACTGTAGCCATAGTACTGATCGCGGCAATAGTTACCTCCGCGCACGCTGAGCAGTTCGTCGATCCGTCAGCGACGTTCAGCATCGACATCGCCAAGGGGTGGACGAGTCAGGACACCGAGGACGTGTTGAGCCTTGCGGGGCCCGATAAGATCTCCCAGATGAACATCAGCAAGCAGGACAGCGAGGGCATTACTCGCGACCAGTTCGCCCAGGTATTTCCCGCACAGATGAAGAAGGAGCTGGCTAAGTTCAAGCTCATATCGTCCGCGAAGACCAAAGTAGGGAGCGCGCCTGCTGGTGTGTGGGTCTATACGGCTAAGATCGACGGGATCGTGCTGAAGTTCAAGAACTACGTGATCTTCCCGGCCGATGCGCAGGTCATGTATAACGTCGTGTTCGCGACCACGCCGGACCGCTTTACCAAGAACGCAAGCGCGTTCGACGCCATGGTGAAGTCGTGGAGTTGGTCGAAGGGTTAGGCTCGTTCGAGGATCGGGAGTTCGGCTATTCGGCGGTTGCCGGGGGCCGGACTCTCACTTACTTCTTCGATCCCCATTTGGGGTCCAGGGTACTCTCCTCTAGTTTCTCCTTATGCTCCCTTGCCCAGCGATTAGCAGCAGCTTTCAGCGTAGCGTTGCCTGAGTTGAAGAATGCCTCAGCCATTGGAGAATAACCGTATTCGGTCAGTGCCGCGACTAATACCGGTTCGCTGTCCGCCTTGCCTTGCCTTATGAAGAAGTCATAAGCTCCCGCAACGGCTGCGAGATCCTTGCGAGCGAGCGCCGACAGCAGCGCGGCTGTGGCCCGCTTGTCCTCTTTTCCGCTCAAAGCTCTGCCTGCACAATTCCGCACATCGGCGTTCTGATCTTCGAGTGAGGCGATCAGAGGTCCAATTACTGCTTCGTCGTCTATAAACAGCAGCGCATTGACGGCGGCGCTTCGCGCCTCGGGCGAAGGGTCTTTGAGCACTTGAAGAACGGGGCCAGCGGCCATTCGGTCCATCAGACCAAGTGACAGGCTGGCGCTATCCCGGACATCGGCGTTGCTGTCTCTGAGCGCGGCAACGAGTGGCTCTATTACTCTGGTGTCCTGGAAATGGCCCAGAGCGCTCGCACAGGTATCCCGCACATCAGTGTTGTCCGTGGTGTCTTTGAGGATTCGTAGGAGAGGCTCAATCGCACGTGGGTCGCCGATCTGGCCCAGAGCGGTCGCCGACCTAGTCCTTGGGACAGAATGCTCGCTGCGATTCTGAAGGACGGTTAACAGTGGCTCAACTGCTCGACTGTCGCCGATAGAACCCAATGCCATGGCAGAGCGTGACCGGACCTGCCTGCTGTCATCCTTGAGCGTGACAATCAAGGAGGGCACGGCGTGTTTGTCTTTAATGCCACCAAGTGCCATAGCAGCGCACTCACGGACATCTGGGCTGTCATCTCTCAAGGCAGCCAGCAGGGGCGCGACGACTTGGCTGCCCTTCTTCCAAAATCCTAAAGCGGCACCGGACCTGACACGGGGAGATGCGTCCCGAAAGGCGGAGACGAGCAGATCAACCGACCGGGCGTCATGGTTTGCTCCAAGTGCCAGCACCGCGCCAGCCCTGACCTCGGGGTTAGGAGAATGGAGAGCGGACTTCAGAGGCTCGATTGCTGGCGCACCTATCCGCCCCAGCGCGAGTATTACTCCACTCTGTACCCAGACATCGTCGTCATTTCCAAGCATTTGGATGAGCGGCCCAACAACCGGCGCGCCAATGTCGGCCACGTCCTTAATCGCCTTCTCTTCGGACTTTTCGCTGCCTGCTGATACTCATTTCCACTATTTCATTGACCATAGCCGCGCCATCCACTGACTGGCCATCGTTCCGTGGCGATGCGTCCAACGGGGGCGTCGCCGGGTGCGGCCTGCCCGCCAAACCGAAGCTGCTGTGGACCTACGAAGCCGGCTCCGCAGTCGAATCGACCGCCGCGATCGTCGGGGATACAGTCTATGTCGGCACGAAGAAAGGGCTTATCCTCGCCCTGAAGCTCGCGGACGGCAAGTCGAAGTGGAAGTTCAAGGCGTCCGATTCGGTGACGGCCTCGCCCTGCGTGGTCGGCAATACCGTCTATGCAGGCGATGAAAATGGCACATTCTACGCCCTGAACAAATCCAACGGCAAGCTGTTGTGGAAGTTCAAGACCAAAGACAAAATCATCTCCTCGGCCGCGCCCGCGCCGGGGGTTATCCTTTTCGGATCGTATGACTACAACCTCTACTGCCTCGACTCCGCCACCGGCAAGCCCAAGTGGACATTCAAAGCCGATGCGCAGGTGCACTGCTCACCGTGCGTCTTCGATGGCCTGGTCAGCATCGCGGGCTGTGATGGCAAGGTGCGTTTCATCGACCTGGCAACCGGCAAGGAGAAAGCAAGCGCATCGGTGGACGCGAACATGGCCGCCTCCCCGGCCTGCCGCAACGGCGTGGTCTACACGGGCTCGCTCAGCGGTGACTACCTGGCCGTGCGAAAAGACGGCGAGGTGATGTGGAAGAACAAGGAAAAGGCAAGCGGCGCCGCGATATTCGCCGCCGCCGCAGTGCAGGGCGACGCCGTTATCTTCGCCTCTCGCAGCGGATCGATCTTCCGAGTGGACGCCGGCACAGGCAAGACCCGCTGGACATTCAAGGCCAAGGATAGCGTCGATTCCTCGCCTGTAATCGCATGCGGCCGCGTCTATGTGGGCAGCGACAACGGCGACCTCTACGCCCTCGACCTCTCCACCGGCAAGCGAGCCTGGCTCTTCCGTGCCGGAGCCGAGATCAAAGCCTCCCCAGCGATTGCGCGCGGGAAGATGGTGATCGGGACGGGGGACGGGGCGGTTTACTGCTTTGGGAAGTGAGCAAAATGCAACCCGAGGGCAGGAACTGCCGACTATCGCGTGGAATCTCTGTGTTGCAGTCGAATTGACTGCGGGAGGCGAAGATCATGCCAAAGTTGACCAGTTTGGGAAACCGCCGGTTTCCGCTATTGTTTGCGTTTGTGCTTCTCGTGTCCGGATGCAGCTCGCCGACGGTTGCCAGCCGGACGGACCGCGCTATCCAAAGGCTTGTCCACGAGATTAAGCATGGCAGCGAAAAGTCCGAAGAGAAGGCGATTAAGGACGTGGCCGACATT
>JAMDEO010000216.1 GCA_023483915.1 Actinomycetota bacterium | reverse complement strand
GTGTGGACGGCGATACTCAGCCCCTGTTGCTTGAGCTCGCCGATGGCTTCCAGAAAATCATGAAGGGGAACGGTGCCGTCGGCCAGCGAGCCGCCGCTGATCAAAAGGCCGCGGCCGCCCCTGGCCTGGAGCTTGCGGCCCACCTCCAGCAGCTCGGCGGGCGAACGGGCTTCGTACATGCTCTCGAGGATCCTGGCGCGGCAATGCTCGCATTTGAGCCTGCAGGAGCTGCCGGTCACCGAGACCGGGATGAAAAAGGGCTGGGAACTGTTTTTAAAGCCGCTGGTTTCGTAGCGCTTCAGCGACGGCGCGTAGAAATTTATGCGCCGGCCGAAATTGGCGCGCGCCAGTTCCCACCCGGGGCGGAGTGAGTCGGGAATGACAGGGTCTACGCTGTCTAGTCGCAGTTGAGCAGGTCCTTACTCTTGAAGTCCTCGAGCTCGGCTTCCATCCAGGCCTTGATGGCCTCTTCGCCGTGGGGCAGATCGGCCAGGTCCTCTTCCGCGTTTGACGGCTCGACCAGGACGATCCAGTTGTTGTAGTTGTCATCATTCACCATCGAAGGATTGGAAACAACCGCGTCGTTGACCTCGAGGATCTTGCCCGATACCGGCGACCGCATCGGGCCGATGAACTTGCCGCTCTCGATGTTGCCGAAGGCGTGGTCTTTCCTGATCGCGCGGCCGGTGGGGAAGGTCCGCATCTGGGCGAGGTCGCCCGCCGCCCATACGCCGAAGGCGTCAAGGCCCATGCGTATCCTGTCGCCTTCGACTTTTGCCCAGACGTGATCTTTTTTGTGGTAATAGAAATCGTCGGGCAGTTCCCAGTTACACTCTTCCTTGGTGCCAGCGGAAATCAAAGCCATAGTCGCCCCTTACTTTTTGATATAGAAGTGCCAGTAGGTGCCGCTCGGGTCTTCTTCCACCTCGCATTCCCAGCCGCCGGCGTCGCAAAGCGTCGGCAGGCTTTCCCTGACTGCCGGCTCATAATCCACCAGGAACTCAACCACGTCGCCTTCTTCGGCGGCCTTCATGCCCTTCTTGGCCATGAGGTTGGGATAGGGGCATTTCTGACCCCGGCAGTCCTCGGTTTTTGCAAGTGTCTTGTCTTTTAGCGCCATTGTTTCTTCCTCTCAGGCAAAGTTGACTACCTTGTTTTCGACGATGAGATCGACCAGCTCTTCGTAATCGATCAGCTTGGCGCCGCCCAGCCGTGAGGCCACGCCTCTTTTTTCCACGTCCTCCTTGACGGCATAGACGTCGCTCAGACCGGAAGCGTCCGCATAGACGCCGTCCTGGATGAGGACGACCTTGGCGTCGCTGTCGCGCCTGGCGGTGTCCAGTCCTATCTTGGCAAAGGGAAGATCAATCAGGTAAAGTGCCATTTTTTATCTCCTAGAAGTCGTAGACGACGTCGTTTTCAGCGATCATTTTTGCCAGGTCGTCCCGGCTGATCACCTTGTACATATCATCGAGATCGCCTTCCGATATTCCTCTCTCATCCAGCGATTCCTTCTCGACATAGTAGTGGGTCTCGCTGATGTCGCCTATCGTTTTGACATAACCGGCGGACTCGCTCTTGTCCGAGCCCTTGAGGCAGTAGAAAGCGCCGTCACCGGCGTAGACGCAGGTAACCTTGTGCTCGTCCATGCCGCTCATCATTCCGACGACGGCCCGCATGCCTTCGGTGTAATAGATCGAGCCGAAGGGGGCCCGGAGGAACATGAAGAGAATATTCTTTTCCATTTTCTTACCCCTTTATCCTATAAAGTGATTACGCGGTCGGCCCGGCCTACAAAGGCGGCCCAGTCGGGAATGCCTCCGACCTTGATGCCTTCGAAGAAGTACTTGCCCTTCTGCTGGCCACGGGCGTTGACGCAGATGCCGCAACAGACGATCTCGGCGCCCTTGTCGACCAGTTCCTTAAAGTAATCGCCGGGGACTTTTTCCCAGTCGGCGAATTCCTGGGTGCTGAGGCCGTTGTAGATGCCGTCCAGATAGCAGAACATGGTCACCTCGTGCCCCTTGTCCAGGGCTGCCGCGGCCAGCTTCGACACGGTGGACCATTTTTCTGTCTGGAACGGCCCTTCGGTTAACAAGAAGTTTATATTAGCCATTTTCATTCCTCTCTTCGTTTATGACGCCATTACTAAAAAATTGTCGGATTCAAAGACCACCCCCCGGCATCAGTCCGATCATACGTTTTCCGATATTCGGCAGCAGAACCGTTACCCTTCAATTATTCCCTCCAATTGTTATTTCTATTCGCAGATAAAATTAGCCAAAGTTAAGCGAGATTACTTGTTATTTTTGTAGCCATACCCTTTTTGACATGGTTTGAAAATACCCGTCGGGTCAAATAATGACGGCAAGGTGGGATAAACAACTGCACGGAGGTGACCAGATGGGAAGAGGTACATACATTGTGCTTATTGTTATATTGACGCTGGCCATGATGTTCGCGTTCGGGGCCATTGCCCTGGCGGACGCAGGCAGCCTGACGGCAGAGGATGCCGGCAGCCTGGCGCTCAAGCAAGCAGGCACCGGGGCGGCCGGGCCTTCGAGCCCCAGCCTGGCCAATAACATCAACCCGGCGCCGGGCGATACGGCTACCGGCGGCGCTGCAGGCGGAACCACTGCGGGCGGAGATCCGGCAGGTGGCGATACCGCCGGCAGCGGCTCTCCCGGCACTCTGTCGGGCTTTATCCTTGCCAGCAACGGCAATCCATCAGCCACGGTTCCCAGCAGCGGCAATACGACTACCGGCGCTGCTGCCGGCATGTTCGGAGATCCTGTGCACGGCCTATCCGTTTATTCCATGGCCTGCATGGGCTGTCATGGGGCCGCCGGCCAGCCGACGCTGGCGTTTCCGGGGCTAGCCGACGTGCAGAACCCCAACCCCAGTTTCTCGATAGACCCTGAACTGTTCGATGTCAATCCGGCCTGGTTTGCGCGCAACATCGATCCGTTCCTGCAGCATGGATCAAACCCGGTGGGTTCGCCGCAACCGATGCCGGCCTTCGGCGACAACAATATCCTGACCCAGTCCGACATAGCTGACGGCGAAGCCTACATCATGAGCCTAAGCAACGTGAACTGGCCCAGCCTCGCGCTGAGCGGCTCGGTTCTGACCGGCAGCGGTTTCTGGCCGCAGTCGACAGTCCAGCTCTATGTCAACGGCGTTGCTTTCGGCGCTCCGATAGTGATCGATGGCAGCGGTCGCTTCATGCAAACAATGCTGGACCTGGTCCCCGGCGGTGTCGTTACGGCCAATTACGCGATTCTCAATGTCCCGGGAATATTCCCTAACGGGAATCCCGAAGGCGGGGAGCTTGGCCTGGACGCTGACAGGGGAGCGGCCCTCACGGTAGCCAGAGCAATTCAGCCCGCGCCCGCGGCCCCGGCTGTTGTGCTGGCGGCGGCGCTGCCTTCCACCGGCGCTAACCTGACGGAAACCGGGCAGCTGGCGCTGCTGCTGGTTTTGTCTGGGGCAGCGATGTTGGCGTCGGCATCGGTAAGAGACCGGAAGTACGACAGGCGTCATCAGTAGCTGAAGCGTGATATAGCGTAAACGCGAGGCGGCCCCGTTCGAAGAACGGGGCCGCCGGTTTTTTCCTATTGCCGTCCGCTGCCTTTTACGTAAGGCGCCGCTATCATCTTAAGGCGCCACCACCATCTTACGGCACCACTATCGGTCCGGCGACGTTCGACCAGGCGGAGAAGCTCACCGAGTTTTCAGCCCGCACCCGGTAATAGTAGGTGCCTGCAGCCAACCCCGTGTCTGTGTATGCGGCCGGAACCGGGAATCCACTAACCTCGATTGAGGCAACGCCAGTGGTGAAGCTGGCGTCGGTAGCCCTCTGGACAATGAATCTGGCAGCGCCGGGCACCACTGGGTTATTCGTCCAGGCCAGGGCTGCAGTACCCGCCGATGGCGTGGCGTTCAGTGCGCTCGGCGCGTCGAGACCAGAGCCTCGCACCATAATAGGCCGCATCATGTCATTTTCCTCATGACCCAGCAGGTGGCAATGCCAGACATATTCCCAACCGAAGTTGAGTAGCGGGTTGGTAACCGTAATCGGGTTGCCGTTCTGGTCTACGTTAGTGAACTGCATCCCCGAACCGGTAGGCATAGTCACGTCGTATTTCCGTATGGAGTCAGGAACCGCGAAGGGAACGTTTGCAGGCATATGAGGCCTGAAGGCGACAACGATGTCTTCCAACGGATTCATGCGAACAGTTTCCTTCCATCCCAACTCGTTGGCGTCGGGAGGCTTGACGGCGCCGTCCCAGCCTACTCGGTTGATTACCTGTACGTCGAACAGGTGCACGTGCACGGCATGGGTGTCGACGCCGTTGTGAGTGATCTTCCAGATCTGGGTGCCGTCGGCCTCGGTTCCGATTGGTGTCGCCAGGTCGGCGATGTTCTTTACTTCCTCTGTGGGCGGATCTATGTACTTCTGGATGATTGACGTTTGGTTAGTCACATTAGTATGTGGTATTTCCACGCCCAGCAACGCGTTCATCCTGCCATAGTTCGTTTCGAAGTCTTCTATAATCGACTTCGGACGCATGCCCATCGTCAGGCCTGCGGCAGTTGCAGTCGCGGTGGCGCCGCCGCCACCGGGAGCCGCGATGGTAACGGTAGGTGCAGATGTAAATCCGGTGCCACGATTGGTCATGGTGATGCCGGTAACCCCGGAAATGAGGGCGGAGGCTGCCGCATCTGCGCCTCCACCGCCGGAGAATGACACAGTCGGGGCTGATGTGTAACCGCTGCCCCTGTTCGTGATCGTGATACCGGTTACGATGCCGCTGGATATAGTTGCCGTGGCTGTCGCCGTGGTGCCGCCTCCCCCCGGGGCGGAGATGGTCACGTTCGGCGCCGTGACATAACCGTGGCCGGCATTGGTAAGCGATATCCAGGTTACGCCGCCGATGTCGATTGTCGACGTGGCTGTGGCGCCGGAGCCGTCGCCACCGGTGATCGAGACCGCCGGCGGGCTGCTATATCCGGAACCACTGTTGGTTACCTTGATCGCTGAAGCCAGGCTGGCGGTTACACTAGCTCCTGAGCCGGTGGGATCGACTATCATTACATCCGGCGCGGAAGTGTAACCGCTGCCGGGATCCACGATCATTACCCCGGTAATCGCACCCCCGGCAACGGTAGCTGTTGCGTAAGCGCCCGTTCCGCCGCCACCGGTGATCTCAACGGAAGGGGTGGCGCTGTAGCCGCTGCCGCCGTTGTTGACAGTGAAACCATTGAGCGAATCGTACAGCGGTCCGTTGAAGAACGTCATCGACGTATCCTGGATGCGCGAGTAAGCGTCGGTCGGATAGGTCTTACCGAAGGCAGCATTATACGAAGCCTGCGGCACGATAGGCGCAGGTTGTGTCTGTCCGTAGGCAATTGGCAGCGCCGTCTGTAGTGCCGCCACGTCGAACGGTGCCGAGGCCGGCCCTGCGACCTGGAACTGCATCATGGTGCGGGTATTGGGGCCATAGCCCGAAACCGTTGTGGGCGCGCCGCCGGTTGAGATCATGTCGGGATTGCCCGTGTAGTAATCATTGCGCGGGTCGAAGCCTGGAACCGGAGCCGGCGCGTCGTTGTAGAGTATTATCTTGGAGCCATCAGGCACCTGCGAGAAGTCGACGATGACGTCGGCCCGCTCGGCCGGTCCCAGGAACAGACTCTTGTTTGCTACATTGAGCACGGTGATGTCGCGCCGGTTGTAGATGTATCCAACCGGCGTGTTATCGATGACCGAGACGCCAGGCAGAAAGCCGCCCTCATTGCCGATCTGGATGAATTTCGGGCCTGCCGCGTTTGGATCGGGCGCGCCGCCGTCCCTGCTGTCTGTCGGCCAGCTTGCCGGCAGGCCGAAATTAGGATCCGCGGGAACCATGTTGACTTCACCAGAGGCTTTTTGCAGCGAGGGTCCTCCGGTCGCCGGGTTGACAGCATCAACGCTGTTCGACTTGGCGTAATACATCTGCAGGTTGATGAACCGGTCATTGCTGGCATTTAGGATCCGGAACCTGTATGCCTTGCGTCCTACCTGCATGTAGGGATAAGCAGTGCCGTTCACCAGCGGCGTATCCATGAATGCCTCAGGAACCGCCGATGGATTGGGAGTGCCCGGGTTCTGCGGCGGCTCTCCGGACTGACCGTATAATGGATTGGCTACCGGGCCGTTGATCAGTCCTGTGAAAGGCGGCCAGAACCAGGGTCCGTAATCCCATCTTCCCATGGCGTTTGCTCCCGACGAGTCGAAGGGGTTCTGGTTGGGCATGTATACATGCGGGAACCAGAGGTTGCCTTTTCCTCCCCATTTACTGATATCCCAGGTCGGGTCCTCCTGCTCTAGCTGGGCCGTGTCTGGCACGAACGTCTTGTCCTGGATTACCAAAGGAACCTGATCCGAGGGGATGATCCCGTTGCTGACCAGGGACTGTTCCACGGCGTCGTTTACGACATAAGGCGCCGCTGCCCCCGAGTAGACGTTCAGACGTGTGATGCCATAATCATGGTCGTGATAGAACATGAGTCTGGCGCTATGTTCGTTGGAATAGAAGAAGGTTCTGGTGCCATCTCCGGGAGTTGGCGCCGGCATGTCAGGAACGTTGACGACCTGGACGCCTTCAGGATATGGCGTCGTCTCTCCGGCCGGGGTGATCCACTGATTGGGCGTGCCGTCACTGATCCAGACCGTATCGCCGCCATGCAAATGGATGTTGGCCCGGTTTTCCGTATAGCTGGCGCAGTTCTCCACCGACTGATCGCAGGCGCTGCCATCGGCATGCTTATCGCCTTCGCCGGCGCCCATGATCGTTGAATCAACCGGCAGAAACAGGTCGCCGCCAGTACCTGTGGGCAGGAAGTTGTAGAATTTGACGCGCACCGGTTTGTCCTGCTGGGCCACAATTGCAGGCCCCATGTAGCTGGGCTTGTCAACTGCGTAGACCTGATTACCGCCTTGAAGGATCGGGCTGCCGTCGGGATATGTCAGTGCGATATGGTGGCTGACTCCCGCGTTGGCTGGCGTCTCGATCTGGACGTAGCCGCGCAGGGTCGTCGCCGGCAAATCTGCGTGCAGTTTCTGCGTATACTGCACTTCGGCGATCTCGTAATAGTCGGACGCAGGTGGCGTCGGGTAGGGATAGGTGGTCGTGTCCGGAACCGCCGTAGGCGTATATTGCCCCAGATCGTTGGCTGTCGCAGCCGACAGTCCCGGCAGCGAGTCGACGAATTTCCTGATGCCGGTCCCCTGCAATACGCGGCCGGTGCCGAGGACCTCGTTGAAGTAGCCGTTCCAGACGACGCGCTGCGAGGCCATGACCTTGCCTGAGGCTGAAACCTCGACCGGCCCGTTGATCTCCCCCGGGAAGGTCGGTATCACGCGGCTGTTCGGCGGGATGACGCAGCCTCCGCTTGGGCATGCCTGATCGACGCCGCCGATCTTGATGGAATAACCAACCGCGTTGACCGGGTCGGGATTGGAGATCAGCACCCAGTTCGCCGTGCCGGGGTTCTTCATGTCGTACCAGGTCCAGGCGTAGGACATGCTCAGCTGGGACTGCGGCTTCCCGGGAACCTCCTCGAAGGAAGGCCCGATGATCGAGCGCTGGGAAGCTATGACGTTTCCGGTGGCCGTCACCTCGACCGGCCCGTTCATCCGGCCCGGGAAGGTAGGCGTGATGATGGTATTGGCGGGGATGCTGCCGGCGTCCACCAGTGTGCCGCCTATCTTGATCTCGTAATTGACCGCATTCGATTGATCCGGGTTGGCGATCAGAATCCAGTCACGGAAGCCCGGGCTCTGCATGTCATACCAGGTCCAGAAGTAATCACCGGAAAGATCGCCGGCGGGAATGCCGGGCACTTCGTTGAAAGTGGTCCCGAAGTTCGTCGTCACGCGCTGTGAGGCCATCGCGGGCCTGCGGTCGGCGGTGTTATTCCAGTCGCCGCCCTGCACTGCTACCTTGACCTCGACCGGGCCGCCGATCTTTCCCGGGAATTCCGGGTTCCAGTTCTGGCCGGCCGCTATGTCGCTTTCAGCCAGCGTCTCGGGCGTCGTGCTTCCCATGGGTGTGTAGGAGATGATCGCGTGGACCGTCTCCGTGGCGGAAGGGTTGTTCACCAGGACCCAGTTGCGGTATCCCGGCGTGCTGCCGTCGATCCAGGTCCAGTAGAAATGATCGGAGAGCTTGCTGGATTCCGTGCCGGGCACCTCCTCAAAGGAGCTTCCCAGCAGCGACCTCTGGCTGACGACGTTGTCGCCCCAGGTGCTGGGCGTCGCCTTGACCGGGCCGCCGATAAGGCCTGGAGACATATATGGCAGCGTCTTTCCTCCCGGGATAACGCCCGTACCAAACCCGAACGGATTCCCGAGAGGCTGATCCTGCCCCGCGATTGACAAGTTGAAAGAAGTGTAGTTTGCGCCGGAAGTATTGGCTATAAGAACCCAGTTACGCATGTTCTGGGAATCGTACCAGGGCCAGTTGAAGTCGGGTCCCTCGCCATTTTGTGTGGGCAACGGGCTGTTGGCGTAATTCGGAATAGCGCCGAAATAATCGGGCGTCCCCAGAGGGTCCATGGCGGCCGTCTGGGGAGTCTGTACACCCGCGACCTTGGCCCGGTCAGCCGCGGCCTGCCTGTCGGCGGCCGTCGTGCTCCTCATTTTAGGCATGTCGGCGGTCGTGCCCGCAGCCGCTTGCGTCATTCCGCTCATCGAGTCGATCCCCGTGGACGACCCGCCTGTGCCGGATGCTGTCATTCCGGCCGCCAGCTGAGGGGCCGTTTGGCTGGCCTGGGCCCCGAGCCCTATACCACCCCCCTGCAAAATAGCAACAAATATAACCAGCGCCACTGCCATGCATGCGAGAATAAACCGACGGTCCATGATTCCTCCAAACTCAAGCCGAATTGAAAGACCCCAGAAAACCGGTGAAGCCCAAGGAAGTCAGTCCTGGTACCCGCGCAGCCCGCACCAGCGCCATATAACAAGAGTTCAGAAACGAATGGGCTCACCTTGCATGGGATTATTCCACGAGCAGCGAAGATTAAACTCCCAGCAAACAAGATAATTTTAGTCCTGATATGCCGCAATTTGGACGTACTATTTGCTGATTCCCGACAGGAAATAAAAACGGGACCGGCATTTGCCGGGAGCGAGATTTGATATCCGGGGGAAACGAAAATAGTATGGCCTTCATGACGCCGGTAAAAAGCAAAACCGGAAAGTTTCGCGGCCCGGGCTTTCGTCTGGCCTGCGTGAAGATGCTGCTCTTCACAGGCCTGCCGGCCTTCGTGCCGCTGTTCTCAATTCAGCTTGCGGCCGCCCAGAGCGCCGCCACGCCATCGGCGCCGGCTCCCGCAGCCGCCCAGCCCGCGTCGTCAGTCAAATCGCTATCCAACCCGGAGGGAGCTTCCCAGCCCGCAACTGCAGGTCTGGACGCGGCGATCCTGCGGCAGTCACAGGCGATCCCGGCCGACGGCGTGCCCCTCTCATCCGGATTTGATTATCCGGTTGGCGACCCCTCGTATCATGCGGGCTATGACATGAACAACTGTTTCGGCTGCGACTATCTCGATCTCTGGGGGCACACCGGTGAGGACTTCGACAGCGGCGCCGAAGGCGGCCCGGTCTATTCCGCTTCCGAAGGCGTCGTCGTCTGGACCGGTGTCGGGCCGGGCGCCTGGGGCAACGTCATCATAATCAGGCATATCGTCCACGGCGAGAGCATCTACACGCAGTACGCGCACGTCAGGGACATCTTCGTGGCGCCGGGACAGGCTGTCGGCCGCCGGCAGCAGATCGCCACGGTGGGCACGACCGGAACCACGGCGCCGCACCTTCACTTCGAGATCAAGACACAGCCGATGATCGGCCACGGTTACACCGGCTACGGATTCTCCGGACTGACCATCGACGACGCCGGCATGACCTACTGGGCGCCCTCCTGGTGGATCGACACGCATAGATATTTTTGGGATGACATGCCCTCGACCCAACCGCCGGCGGGGCTGCATTACTACTGGACCTGGTACGACAATATGGGCAGCAAGAACTGGGTGTTGATGGCCAATCCCAGGGAAAGCGGCAGTCTCGGCTTCGATGTCAACATACGGGGCAAGGCCCCGAATCTTTCCATGTTCGGCGGCGGATCCAGCCTGGCTCCGGGGCAGGTGGCGACGCCGATGTTCCCCGGCCTTATCGGCGGGCCGGTGGTCGCAACGTCGCTTACCGGCGACAGCGGCCTCGTGAGCCAGCGCGTCATCTGGGGCGCCAGCTCGATGGAGGAGGTCCCCGGCATCGAGGAGGGCGATCTCTCCAGCCATTACTACTGGCCCTGGTACGACCAGAAAAGCCCTGGCTTCAAGGACTGGGTGCTGGTGGCCAACCCTTCAGCCGGCGAAACCGTCACGGCTTCGGTTGCGTTCACAAACCAGACGGACGGACAGATGGTGGTCGCCGCCTTCGACGTGGCTCCCGGCCAGAACGCCACGCCTACGTTTCCGGGAAGGATGGGCGGGCCCGTGGAAGTCAGGGCCTGGGTCAAGGGAGGCAGCTGGGACAACCTGCCCGACCGCAGGAAGGTGATGGCCTCGCAACGCGTGCTGATCAACAATGACGCCGCCTTCAACGAGGTGCCGGGAATCGCCGCCGAGAGACTCACCGATCATTATCTCTGGACCTGGTACGACCAGGCGAGCTACGGAGTCAGAAACTGGGTGCTGGCAGCAAACCCGTCGGCGACAGAAGCGGTCACCGTCCGCGTGTCATTCACAAACATGATAGATGGTCAACCGGTGAGCGGCTCATGGGATGTCGCCCCGGGCCAGAACGTGACGCCGATGTTCCCCGGCAAGATCGGCGGGCCGGTCGAGATCAAGTCCTGGGTCCAGGGCGGCAGCTGGGACAACCCGGCCGACCGCCGTCCGGTGATGGCCTCGCAGCGCGTGCTCTGGGGGCCGTCGTTCGAGGAAGTCCCGGGGTACAGCGCCGCCGATCTGTCCTCCGACTATCGCTGGACCTGGTACGACCAGCTCTCGGGCGGCATGACCAACTGGGTGCTGGTGGCCAACCTCAATGACTTCCCGGTCTATTACGAGATAAGCATTCCCGGCGTCGACGTCAACACGGCTGCGGGCGCCAGGGGGATCATCCAGCCCGGCCAGAGCGTGACTCCCAAGTTTCCGGGGAAGATGGGCGGGCCCATATCGGTCAAGGCCTGGACGGACTCCGAAAAGACGTCGGCGGCGCCGGTCATGGCTTCACAGCGCGTCCTTTATAACACCTTCTTCAACGAGGTCACGGGAACGGTGCTGCACTAACGATCCGGGGCCTCTCGTTGGCAAAGAGCATGCCGTAGAATTCCCGCAGCTTCTCCTTTCCTGATAGATCCAGGGTCCGCCGGCCGGCTCGTGCGCGGCTGTCTTCTCCCATGATGTATTTGAAGAAATCCTCGAGTCCGCTCATGAATGCGACTATACCCGCCGCCGCATTCCGTGAATCAGGTTTTCGCAATCGTGGGTTATAATGCATCCTGGCCGTGCTCTGTTGCGGCCGGACCTGAAAGTTGAGGAAAGGAAACCGGAGAAACCATGGATGCCGAAGAGCTGCTGGCGCAGGCGAAGAAGACGCTGAAGTCGTCCAACGAGCGTTTTGGTTTTAAGGGGGAAGAGGAAGACCAGGCCTGGGAGCTGCTGTTTCACGCGCTGGGAGGGGAAGAGCCCGAATACGAAGACGAGATTCCCGCCGGCGTCAAACGGCGCTTCGACCGTTTTATCGCGCGCAGGGCTACCGGTGAGCCGATCGCTTATATCGTCGGCGAGGTGGAGTTCCGGGATCTCCAGCTCGGCATCAAACCCGGCATGTTCATTCCGCGTTATACCAGCGAATTTCTGGCGCATCAGGCTATCAGGCGCCTGCACGGCCGTAAGCGGCCGGTGCATGTCGATCTTGCCACGGGCATCGGCCCGGTGGCGCTTTCATCGGCCCAGGCGGTGCCCGCCGCCCAGGTCTGGGGGCTGGACATATCGCAAAAAGCGCTCAACCAGGCAACCGCCAACGCCGCCAGCCTCGGCCTGCGAAACGTCCGTTTCAAGCGTAGCGACCTGTTCTCGGCCCTTTCGCCCGGACTTCGCGGCAAGGCCGATGTCGTCACCATCCACCCGCCGTATGTGCCCCGCAAGGAAGTGGCCGACCTGCCCGACGAGATCAAGAAATTCGAGCCCGGCCATACTCTCTCTGATGGCTCCCATGACGGTCTGGGACTGGTGAGGCGGGTCGTCGCCGAGGGCCGCGACTGGATCCGGCCGGGAGGCTGGCTGCTGATCGAGATCGTGCCCAGCGAGTTCAGGACGATCCGTCCGCTGCTGCGCGATGCCGGTTACCGGGATATCCGCAGCACTCACGGCCAGCTGCGCCATACCCGGGTGATTACGGGGCGGGTCTGAGCAGGGGGCATATAAGACCAAGATTGATTAAGTTGCAATATTATGTCAATATTGACACTCCACATTTTCACGAACTAGGGTGTTTGACGTGGGTCGCAAAACAGTCCGAGTCTTCATAAGACACGCATTTCCCCGCAGGTGTTTTAACCGGATAACGGTTGCGGCATTTGTCAGCGCGGCCATGTTGTCACTGATGGTAATGGCGGCTCCCGCCATGACCGCAGGCACAGCCACAGGCGACGGCAGCTGGCTCTGGCTGAATCCTTCCCCGCAAGGGAATCCCCTCAAGGCAGTATCCTTCATCGACGCCAATACCGGCTGGGCAGCCGGGGCAGCGGGAACAATCCTGAAGACGACTGATGGCGGAGCCACCTGGAGCACATCGGTGCCCTCGACAAACTGTCTTGGCATCGTCACCAGCGGCTGCAACCTGACCAGTATTTCTTTTATCGACTCTACTCACGGCGTAGCAGTCGGCGAATATGGAACCATATGGAAGACGGCAGACGGCGGATCGACCTGGACCGCGCGGACATTACCCTCCACCGGCTGCAGCGTTTTTCCGGGAGGTTCATGTGCGACCGTGCTGCTGGCCAGCGTGCAGTTCATCGACGCCTCTAACGTCGTGGCGGTTGGCGCCGGCTACGGATTTTATTCCGCTGACGGCGGCACGACCTGGAACGTGGCCAGCGGTATCGATCCGACGGTCACCATCGATTCGGTATCCATGACCGGAACCAACGGCTATGCCGTGGGTTCCTTCGGAGCTATCTATCAGACAACCGACTCCGGCCACACCTGGCCGGTGAAGATGGTTTCCCCGGTGGCGCTCAATGAGATCCGGTCCGTTTACGCGGCTGACGCTACTCACGCCTTTGCCATCTCGGGCAGCCAGCTGCTGAGAACGACCGACGGACTGACCTGGACCGCCAGCAGCGGCCTTTCCGCCCAGCTCTACGGGCTGACGGTTTCCGGCAACGATCTTGTAGTCACCGGAACCAGCGGCTCCATCCTCAAGAGGACATCGGCAACCAACTGGACTGACCCCATCGCTACCGTGGCGTCGGGCATGACCGCATCAGTTTCCGGAACCACCAGCCTGCTGTTTGACGTCGTTTACGCCGGGGGCTCCGCGTATGCCAGCGGCGACGCCGGCGCTGTCGTCAAATCCATCGACTCCGGCGCCACCTGGACGCTCAAGGCCGGTGGGAACTCCAAGAGCTTCATGAGCTCCAGCTTCGTCAATGACTCCACTGGCTGGGTGACCGGCCGCGACGGCACAGTTTTGAAAACAACCGACTCCGGCGCCACCTGGACCAGCGACAGGGCGGGCATCGCCACCGGAACGACGTTGCAGGCGGTACAGTTCCTTGACGCCAGCACCGGTTTCACCGCCGGCTATTATGGCGCCAGCGGCGTCATCTACAAATATTCAGCGGGGACCTGGGCGGCAATGACCATGCCCGCGGGAGTCTCGCAGATATGGGGATTGCACATGGTCGATCCTACCCATGGCTGGGCAGTCGGCTTCCCCGGCACGGGCGCCACTACGGGAGTAGCCCTGAAGACCGTTGACGGCCAGAACTGGGTTTTTGACGCAGCCGGCCTGGGCGCCAATATCCAGCTCTACAGCGTCGACTCTACCTCAGCGGCCAACGCCTGGGCTGTCGGCCAGAACACGATCACCCGCAAGGGCGTTGTCGCCAGATACAGCGGCGGCGTCTGGACTGTCACGGAAAAGACCGAGCTCAACGGTATGCAATCGATCGACATGGTCAACGACCTCACCGGCTTCTTTGCCGCATATGGGCCGCCCTCAGGCACCAATTACGGCGACGGTAAGGTATACAAGACCACCGATGGCGGGCTCACATGGAATAACACAGCCCTGAGCACTACACATGTAATGGCCGCGACGGCTTTCATTGACGCCAACACCGGCTACGTCGCCGGCGGCGAGGGCCGCGTTTTCAAGACTGTCAACGGCGGCGCTACCTGGACGCTCGAGAGCCTGGGTTCCGGCTCCCGCATGTTCTCGATCTCAATCGTGCCTTCGATCAATTCGCTCACCGGGTATGTGGCCTACACCAGTGGTGATAGCGCCTCGATACTGCGCACTCCCATGTGCACCGGCGGCAAGCCCAACCTTTCACTGCGCAATACGGGCACCTACTGGGCCAGTTACTCCGATTACACCTGGCGCACGCTGAGCGTTGATTATAGTTTGACAAATAGCAGCACGGCGACGGCATATGCGGTGAGCATCACCGGTTCCTCGGCCAATAATGGAGTCGTGCTCGACAGCTCCTCACCGATGCCGATGTCCCTGGGAGATATCGTCGCCGGCGGCTCTCAACCGCTGACACTGAAATATTCCGTTCCCGATGGACTCACCAGCTTCAAGGCCTACAACCTGGCCTCGGCCCAGGACGGCTGCGGCGGCACCTATACCTATCCCTAGTCGGCATCCGCCGCGCCTGAAGCAACCGCGTTTTCTCACAATTTCCCGCTGCGCCTGAACTTTCCGCCTTAATACCCGTCGCACTCCCATATCTTAGCCGGCGGATTCTGCCCGTGGTAACTGACCATTAGAGTTTTCTGTCGAGTTCGGAAGAGAGCAATAAAGAAGAAGAGGCCGGTGAAGAGAAAGAAAGCGGTAGCGAGCTTGCTTGCCAGGATAGGCGCTATTCTTGCCCTGGCCTCCATTTTTCAGACCGGCGGCTCCGTAATATTTGCGGGAACAGCCGTGAGCCGGATTAAATCACTTGATGATTGTGATCGTTTGCGGCGATGTCCCTGGCGGCCTCGTCGGTTGCTTTGCGCAGCGACGCGAAGCTGATGCCCTCTTCGGCGAAGAAGCCGAGCCCATAGGCAATGCCGACCGACGTTTCGATCACAGCCACCCCAATCCCGTAGGCGAAGCCAAGCGAATAGCTGACGCCGTAGTTTATAAGGGAAAGGGCGATCGCCGCCTGGGTAAGGCCGACGTTGCCGGTCCAGAGCGGAAGTATCGTGACGATATTCATCAGGACCAGGACCTGCGCCGCGGCCGAAATCGGCAAATCGATATTGAAAGCGAACATCGCCGACCAGACCGCGAGCAGCTGGCACAACCAGCCGAGGATCTGAAAGACCGCCGCCAGGGCGCTGGCCCGCGGCGAGCGTAGCGCCGCCAGGCCCCGCTCGAGGAAGCCTATCGCACGGCGGAGCGGTCCGAGCTTGTCGAAGCTGTAGCTACGATAGCCCAGAAAGGCGATGGTCAGGCCTGTCAGAAAGATCGCAACGCCGATCCCTATAGCCGTCAGGATGCTGGAATATGCCCAGACGGGAAGTTCCGCGGCGAGGATTACCCAGATGGCGAGCGAGATCGCGGGGACAAGGTCCAGCAGCCTGTGTGCGATCACCGTTCCGAAAAGAGTAGGCCAAAGTCCACGGCGATTCTCGAGTTTTCGATGCAGCACCGCGACTCGCGCAAACTCGCCAACCCAGCCGGGCAGCAGGGCATTTGCCATCAGCCCGACGGAGAAGGCTGACAGCGCAGTGCTATAGCGGATACGGATTCCGGCCAGTGCCTGGCCGAGGATCGACCACCAGCTTAGCGCTCTGATAAGAACGGAAAGGACGTTGAGGACGATTGCGGCGAGCACCCACTGCCAGCTCACATCGGCAAAAGCCTGACCGACCTCCGACCAGTTCGGGCCGCGGAACCACAGGAGCAGGCCGACGCCGATCGCCGCGATCAGTACCAGGATGACTCGTACGCTCCACCTATGCGGCAGATGCGGCGGATTCATTCTGAAGTTCTTGCTGTTGCTGTGAAGGTTGAAGTAGCCGGTCATAAAGCATAGCCAGGCGCCTGGCGATCTGCTCCCACGAATAATATCTCTGCGCCAGCTCGCGGGCATTGGCGCCGCAGGCGGCGCGGCGCGGTTCATCCGCGAGAAAGTCGATCACAGCGTCGGCAAGCCTGTCGGCGTCGCCCGAGGCGACAAGCATTCCGGCTTCAGGCTTCACGATGGCGCGGTAACCGGGTATGTCGGAAGCGATCACCGGGGTTGCGCAGCCAAAAGCCCGTGTCAGGACCATGCCGAAGCTTTCGTTGCCAAGGGAAGGGGCCACCAGCACTTTGGCACTAAGCAGCTCCTGCGTCAAAACCTGATTACTGACCGACCCGAGCAAATCGACTCCCCCTTGGGGAAGGTTGAGCCGCTTTTGCAGTTTCCCGACGGCAACCGGATCGGCGCCGATCACCCTCAACCATGCTCCAGTGGCTTCGTTTATTCGCGGCCAGGCTCGAAGCAGCACCTGCAGACCCTTGCGATGGTCGTAGCGGCCGACAAAAACGATCCGGTTCAATCGTCTGCCGGCGTCAACCCCCGGAGGCAGAGGCGTTCCGTTGGGAATGATCTCGTAATCTCCAGGGAAGAACCGCTGTGCCGTTTCCCGGGCAACGGGCGAAACGGCGATTCGCGCGTCGAGCCTGTCGATCAGTGAACCGTAAAAAGGCTTGCAGACTTTCAGTAATGGCAGGTTCCCCGAAGCATGGAAGGTGCCCACCAGGGGCGCCTCCGCCGCCAAGATGGCAGACATGCAAGGAACCGGCATGCACGGTTCGTGCAGATGTAGAAGGTCGAAGTCTTCCTTGGCGAGGATGCGGCGCAAACGGAAGTGGGCCGCGGGATTGACAATCACATTGGCCAGCGAGCCGTTGTTGGGGATGACGACAGTGTGGCCGAGCGGGATGATGTCGGCCGGAGGGCGCCCGTCCCTGCCAAGGCGCATGTGCAGCATCCGGGTCATCGGGCCGGGAGGGTCGAGGCCGACGATAGTCCGCGTCTCGATCCCGAGCCTCTGCAATGCCCGTGCCTGCTGGTCGGCATGGTCGATCACGCCGCCGCGGTAGGACCATGAATAGGGAACGAGGATGCCGACTTTCATGTCATGAGGTGCGCCCATATCTGTACCATTACCCGTTTGTATGGGATTTCGCACCGATCGGCCGATTCAGCACTGTCACACCGCCAGCCCCTTTGCTAAACTCAAAAGGATGGCCATGCAGTCACTTCTTCATCCTCTCAATTCCACACTCGACCGTTTCCTGGCGCTGGACGCACGCTGGCTTGCGGTGGCCGCAATTTTCCAGGTAGCAATTCTTGTCTTTCGCTCGTCGGCATGGAGGGCGGTGCTAAGGCAGGCTTATCCCCACACACGGATCAGCCTGAAAGATGTCGTCGCTTCGTACGCGGCCGGGGTGGCCCTCAACGACTATACTCCGGCTCGCGCCGGCGAGGTGCTCAAAGTCGCACTGCTGCGCATGCGGTTGTCGGGCAGCTCCCTTCCCGCTGTCGCAGCTTCCAGCTCCCTGATCCTGGCGTTCGATCTGGTCGTGGGCGTGGCGCTTACGGTCGCGGCCTGGGCTTTTGGCGTGATGCCGGCGCTGCCTCAACTTTCTCTTACAACAGGTCTGGTCGCGCTATCGATCATTGCTTCTGGCGTGGCAGTGCTGGCGGCATCGCCGCGCCTGCGCGCGCGTATCCGGGAGGGAGGGGCAATCCTGGCACATCCGGGAACGTACATGCGGCGGGTAGTTCCGGCGCAACTGGGTGCATGGGTGTGCCGGATAGGTGTCGCCTTCGCGCTTCTGGCGGCATTTGGCCTGCCTGCCACGTTCATGCTGGCGGGCCTGGTTGTTATCGCGACCAGCGTTTCCAGCCTGGTGCCCACACCGGGCGGCGCCGGCGCCCAGCAGGTGCTGGTGGTCTACGTCCTGCAGCATACCGCGGCCGCATCGGTTGTCCTGTCTTTTTCCATTGGCATGCAGGTGGGGTTGACCGCCATGAATACACTGGTCGGCATCGCCGGCCTCATCGTCGTCTTCGGCTCATTCCGGCCGGCGGTCATCCGGGCGGGGCTTCGCGCCGCTCGCGAGAAAGAAGACGATAGCCGCCTGAGCGTCGAGCTATTCAGCCAGGTGCATCGGCACGCTGGTTGACACAACGCCATGTTTGAAAAGCAGGATGCCCTTGATCAGCAGAGCTGTCTGGTTGTGCAAGATGTGATGCCACCATTTTGACGGCACGAACTCCGGCAGGATGACGGTGATGACGCCATTCTTGTGGACTTCCCGCACGCCGCTGATGTAGTCCATGAGAGGTTCTATCACCGACCGGTACTCAGATTCCAGCACCACCAGGGGCACCTCGATGCCGAACTTCTCCCATTTGGCCTTGAGCTTCTGAGTCTCAACCGGGTCGAAACAAACATATACCGCCACTACGTCGTCTGACAGAACCCTGGCATAGCGAAGGGCGCCGAGCACCGCCCGCTGCAGGCCCGATACCGGCACGATAACGGTGTGATGATCGAACTCCGGCTCCTCTCCGACGGACTCAAGCGATAGTTGCTTCGCCACCGAGCGATAATGCCTCTTTACTTTGAGCGCCAGCCCCACGATCACCGGGATGGCGATGATAACGATCCAGGCGCCATAAATGAACTTGGTGCCCGTGATAACAACGACGACCACAGCCGTTGTCACCGCCCCGAAACCATTGATCGACATCTTTGCCCGCCACAGCCTGCCGCGCTCACGCAGCCAGTGGAGCACCATGCCGGTTTGTGACAGTGTGATCGCCAGGAATACTCCCACGGCATACAGCGGTATCAACGAATGTGTCTCCCCCCGGAAGATTATGATCAGGATCGCCGCGAACACCCCAAGCAGGACGATTCCATTGGAAAACACGAGACGGTCGCCGCGGCTGCTCAGTTGCCTGGGCATGAAGCCGTCGGACGCCATCACCGAAGAAAGGCGCGGAAAGTCCTGGAACGATGTGTTTGCCGCCAGGACAAGGATGAGGGCCGTGACTGCCTGGATCAGGTAATAGATAAGCCCGCGGGAGAAGACAGCCTCCGCCAGTTGCGAAAGCATCGTCTGATTGTCGACGGGCAGGACATGGTATAGCTCGGCCAGATAAGAAATGCCCACGAACATGATGCCGAGCAGCGCCGCCATTACCAGCAAGGTCTGACTTGCGTTTCTGGCCTCTGGCGGCTGGAATGCCTTGACCCCGTTGGAGACGGCCTCGATGCCGGTGACCGCCGCGCAGCCGGAAGCGAATGCCCGCAAGACGACGAACAGTGCGATGTAGCTGCCAGTGGACTCAAGCGACTGGGCGGAGGAAGGCGCCGGAGGCGCGCCCATGGCGCTTCTGATGATGCCGACGACGATCAGGGCGAGAATACTGGCAACGAACAGGTACGTGGGGGCGGAAAAGATCTTGCCCGCTTCACGTACGCCGCGCAGGTTGCCAAGCATGAGAATGACGATGGCCAGCAGACAGATCTCGATGCGGAATTCAAACAGCGACGGAACCGCCGAGGTTATGGCGGCCACACCGGCGGTCACACTAACGGCTACCGTAAGCACGTAATCGATCAGCAGCGCCGCACCGGCGACAAGCCCGGTTTTTACTCCCAGATTATCCTTGGCAACGATATAGGAGCCGCCGCCGGACGGATATGCGTGGATCGTCTGGAAATAGGAGATCGCGATTATTGCCAGCAGGCCGGAGATCGCCAGCGAGATCTCCAGTGAAAGGTGAAGCAGTGCAGGACCGGCGATGGCGAGCGCAAGCATGATCTCCTCGGTGGCGTATGCGGCCGAGGAGAGGTTATCCGAAGCGAAAATCGCCAGCCCGGTGATCTTCGACAGGCGCTCGTGCTTCTCGCGCACTGATTCGATCGGTTGACCGATCAGAAAACTCTTGATTGACATTCTTGTTCCCAGGTCATGGCAATCAGAGCAATAAAAAACCGCCAGCAAGCAGCGGTCAATTACGGCCTCTGTGGATTGCCCTTTCAATTATGCCTACGAGGTTAGCTGTCGGGCTCGGGCCTGAAAGTACCCTGCCAGTGGCGGCTTTAACAATGAAGACTGCCACTGGGTTCGCCCCTGAAACTCGGTTCCCCCGCATCCGCCAACTTGCGGATCTCGGCTACAACCTATATGTATTTTGAGATTATAGTCCTGTCTGAAATGCGGCGCAAGGCAAGCCGGGAAAGCTTTGGCAATGCCGGTAATAAGAGAATCCAAATGGTAATATCTAATAATGAACCTCCCGGAAAAGACCGCGGTTGCCCTGGCTTCCATCTTGTCCGCGGCCTTGCTGCTTCTGGCCGGCTGCAGCTTCGCCGGCGCCGATCTCTCCAAAAGCGCCGATTATCAAAGATTCGAGCAGAGCCACTTCGGTTTCTTCAGCGCCAGGAGGTCGTATCCCTTCGTCGAGGAGCTGGGCGTTCACTGGGAGCGGCCGCATCCGGGGCCTTTCATCTGGGGGGAAATTGAGAAAGATCCGGGAACCTATGACTGGAGCACGGTCGACAAGTACGTCACCGACGCCCAGAATAATGGCGTTTTGCTGGTGGCGACCATCTGGCCCTACGCCAACTGGGACGAGCAGCAGTGTCACGGAAAGCTGCCGGACATGAGGCGGCTCTTTTCCATTCTCGGCGATTACCGCGCCAAGCCATGTGACACGGAAGCCTACAAGCGTTTCGTCAAGGCGCTGGTCGAGCGCTATGACGGCAACAGTACCGCCAGTATGCCGGGTCTCAAATATCCCATCAAATACTGGGAAGTGATAAACGAGCCGGAGATGGGAGGCAGCGGTACTTTCTTCAAAGGCGACCCTCAGACGTCGGACTACCTGGAGGTCCTGCAGACTACCCACGACGTCATCAAGGCGACCGATCCCCAGGCAAAGATACTAAACGGTGGCATCGCCTCACTTTTTCCCCTTGAAAGACCGTTCTGGGAAACGGTCCTCGGTGGGCCAGGCGCCGGGGATGTCGATATCCTGACCATTCATTCCATCACCCTGGGAACCGACCTCCAGCTGCCATCATTGAATGCGTTGATGAATCAGCTGGCTTTGGATCAGCCCGTCTGGGTCACGGAGATACAGTACGCCAGGTCCAAACGCTTCCCGCTGCCCGGCCAGGCCCCAGGCCAGCCCGCACCCGCGGGTGGTGAGGAGGAAGAGGTTCCGGAAACCGTGAATACCGCGCCCGCCGCCGATTACGGAGACGCGGTGACACTCGCCAGCAGCCTTTCGAATCTCACCCAGGACGAATGGTCTGAAGTGCTGGTCCATTCTTTTGTGGAAGCATTCGGCAGGGGGGCGAGCAAGCTCTTTTATATCGGTCTGGATAATGCGACTCCCACCGAGGAGACATCCTTACTGGTCAGCTGCCAGGTGAAGGCGGGCGCCAGCCGCAACGATCCCTTCGATCCTGCCGCGTGCCAGAGACAAAAGCCTTTCTATGCCTACAAGACCCTCGTGGACAAGATCGATTATTTCGACTCGGTCCAGAAGCTGGGGGAAGGCCAATTCAGATTCTCGATCGGCGGCCGCAGCGTTTACGTTCTCTGGGGCAGCCTGCCCCTGCCGGGAGAGATCAAGGGGAAGGTCAGGGTGACGGACATCTATGGTCAGGAGAGTGAGGCCCAGGCGGAAAACCTTTCTTTGACAGACTCGCCTGTTTATGTTGAAATCTCCGGCTAGCCTGGACTGGTTCTCAGGGAATGGCCCCGTTTTTTAAATCGAAGACCTGCAGGTGGTCTGTAATAATGACCGCGGGTATCGTGATGATGATGCTGCCATAATATGAGTTTGGCAAACCTGGGTCCGTGTTCTCCGCTGCTCGGCCTTGAATATATCCGCATATGCGGATATATTGTTGGCATGAAAAAGACCGCTCAACTTTTCAAGGCCCTTTCAGATGACACCCGCCTCAGGATCATGGGTCTGCTCCTGGAGGGGGAGCTCTGCGTCTGCGACCTGGTGGCGATCCTGGGCCTGCCTCAATCGACGGTTTCCCGGCACCTGGCGTATTTGCGCAATTCCGGCCTGGTGAGCGACAGCCGTCAGGGCGTCTGGATGCACTATCGCCTGGCCGGCGGCAACACCTCCCTGCAGCAGGATGTTTTCGATTTGTTGCGCAAGGATCTTGCCGGCCTTCCTCAAGTTCTGTCCGATCAGAAAGCTCTTCGCAAGTACTTGCCCAGGAAGCGGGCATCATGCAATTGATGAAGACTTCGGCTGAAATCAGCAGATCCGAGCGCTGGGAGCACTTCAAGTGCAGAACGGGCGCCTTCCGTGACAAATACCTCGTTGCTCCCGGCCTTTACGCTTTAGGAGAACCCGACGAGAACGCCGACGTCCTCATAAGCGCCAATTACAAGCTCAGCTTCGATGCCCTCCGGCAGGAGTTGAAGGGCCTGAGTCTCTGGATACTGGTGCTGGACACGAAAGGCATAAACGTCTGGTGCGCGGCGGGCAAAGGCACCTTCGGAACCGACGAGCTGGTCAGGCGGATCGGCGAGGCGGGACTCGATGAGGTGGTCCGCCACCGCCGCCTGATGGTTCCCCAGCTCGGAGCCGTGGGAGTGAATGCGGCCGAGGTCAGGAGGCGGACGGGCTTCAAGGTGTCATTCGGTCCGGTGCGGGCGTCAGATATCCCGTCCTACATGCGCGCCGGCTATAAAAAGACTAGTGAGATGAGCACCATCCGCTTCAAAATGATGGATCGGCTGGTGCTGACCCCGATGGAGATGAATCCCGTCCTGAAAAAGTACCCCTGGTTTGCGGCAGGCATACTGCTCCTGTTCGGCCTTCAGCGGGAAGGGATCCTGTTTTCCAGCGCCTGGGATGAAGGGCTGCCGTTTCTGCTGCTCGGCCTGGCCGCCATGGTTGCCGGCGCGTTTATAACACCGGTGTTGCTCCCCTTCATCCCGTTCCGGTCGTTCTCCATCAAAGGCCTCATAACCGGGTTTGTCATGGTCTTTCTCGCTTCACTCGTTCCGGTGATCACGCGTTCCCAGGATGACGCACTGCTGCGCGCGGCCACTTTCTTGTTCTTTCCGGCCGTGAGTTCGTACATCGCGCTTCAATTCACCGGGTCTACTACTTATACCGGCATGTCCGGAGTGAAGAAAGAACTGAGGATCGGTGTGCCGCTTTATATTGGCGCCGCGGCTGTTTCCCTGTTGCTGCTGGTCGCTTTCAAGCTTGGCGACTGGGGGATATTATGAAATATCTGGCAGACGTAACGACACTCGAGTACGACATCGGGAAGTGCACGGGCTGCCGCAGGTGCGTGGAGGTCTGCCCGCACGGGGTCTTTGCCATGGAGGACAAGAGGGCAGCGATCACGGATCGGGACAAGTGCATGGAGTGCGGTGCCTGCGCGCTGAATTGCGAATCCGGCGCGATCGCCGTGGATTCCGGCGTGGGTTGCGCCGCCGCCATCATAACGGGGATGCTCACAGGCAGTGAGCCCACCTGTGGCTGCGACAGCAATGATGATTCCGGTAGCTGCTGCTGAAGATCAAGTGCGCATCCTAAGTGGACGTCACTAAATTCCCGTCCAGCTTTTCCGTTATCTTTTTTTGCTCGGTGATGTCCTGGACCATGTG
>JAMDEO010000144.1 GCA_023483915.1 Actinomycetota bacterium | reverse complement strand
CGACAAGCATGAAGCCCGAGAAGAAGACTAGGAGCAGCAAGGCGATGAGCCGGCGTGATGTGCTCGTCAGCCGAAAACTGACCCAAGCCCGGGCCCATTTGAGGCATGCGTCCCGTGTTCTGGGAGTGGTGCTCATAGGGCCTTAGATTGTATCAAGGTGCCGGCGCCAAAAAACATGGCCGCCAAGGCCGCATGGCCCGAGGCCTACCCCTGGAAAACGAAGTAGATGATCGCGATGATGACTGCCGCTATCAAAACAAGGATGAGCGCCTTCTCCCAGCCAGGACGCCTCTCCCACCACGACAGGCGGTCTCGGTCATGCTCGTGGTGCGACGGGGGTTCGCCCACCGGGGAACCACACTGGGAGCAGAACTTCGCGTCGGTGCCGATGGTAATGCCGCACCGCGGGCAGCTTCCGGTTCCGTTAGACATTGGCACCACCTTGCCTTATTCGGTCCTCGACGCTTTCGGCCCCTCAGGGCGCTCATACCCACGAATGTGCAGAACAGAACCTAAGGAACCGTTATAGCCGCACCGGTATGCCGCGGGCGGCCAAATGCTCCTTGGCCTCTCGAATGGTGTATTCGGTGTAGTGGAAAATTGAAGCCGCAAGCACTGCGTCAGCTTTGCCATCGATGATCACTTCGGCTAAGTGGTCGAGCGTGCCGGCCCCGCCACTCGCTATGATGGGGACGTTCACCGCCTCGGCCACCGCCCGGTTCAGCTCAAGGTCATAGCCATCCTTGGTGCCGTCCTTGTCCATCGAGGTAAGCAGGACCTCGCCGGCGCCCAGGGAAACTGCACGGGCGGCCCATTCCACCGCATCCAGCCCTGTCGGGACCCGGCCGCCATTCACATAGGCCTCCCAGAGCAGACGCGCTCTGCCGTCGTCCCGTCCTTCGATGGGTACCGCAGCCTCCCAGGGAATCCGCTTCGCATCGATCGCGATGACCACACACTGCGAGCCAAAACGCCGGGCGCATGCCGTGATCAGCTCCGGATTGCGTATGGCTGCCGAGTTCAACGAGATCTTGTCGGCTCCCGCTCCTAGCAGCGCGCGCACGTCCTCCTCGCTACGGATGCCGCCGCCTATCGTGAAAGGGATGAAGACCTCTTCCGCGCAACGCCGAGCCAACTCGACAATGGTATCGCGGTTCTCGTGCGACGCCGTAATGTCGAGAAAGACCAACTCGTCGGCGCCCTCGCGGTCATAGTGGGCCGCGAGCTCCACAGGGTCGCCGGCGTCGCGGATATCGACAAAGTTGGTGCCTTTCACAACGCGGCCCGCGTGCACGTCCAGACAAGGGATGATCCTTCTCAGAAGCATCATCGGGCCCCTTCCCTGGATTCCAGCACAGCCCGGGCCTCTGCCACCGTGAACCGGCCTTCATATAGCGCGCGCCCGGCGATCACCCCGGTGACGCCCAAGGGTTCCAGGGTAAGCAGGTCTCTGAGATCGTCCAGGCCGGTGACGCCTCCGGAGGCGATGATCTCGAGGTTGCTCCGCTCTGCAAGATCATGGATGGCCTCCAGGTTGACGTTTTGCATCATGCCGTCCCGGCTGATGTCTGTATAGAGGATCTCCCTAACACCAACGCCCTCGAGACGCCGCACGAGATCCGCGGCCTCCACGTCGCTCCTGCGCTGCCAGCCCCGAGTCTTGACCATCCCGTCCTCAGCGTCCACTGCGACAACGATCCGTTCCGCGCCGAGGATATCGAGAGCGCGACGCAAGAAGTCCAGGTCTTCCACCGCGTTGGTACCGATGACGGCACGCGCGACTGGACCTCCTGCGATTCGTGCAGCCACCTCGTCGGTGCGTATGCCGCCACCGGCCTGCACAGGGATGTCAACCGTATCGGCAATAGCTTCGATCACCGCGAGGTTTCTGGGCTCTCCCTCACGCGCTCCGTCCAAATCGACGATATGCAGGAAACGCGCTCCTTCAGCCACCCAGTGCTCGGCCATGGCCACAGGGTCATCGCCGAATACCGTCTCGTCTGCAAAATCGCCCTTGCGCAACCGCACGCAGCGCCCCCCTTGTATGTCAATGGCGGGGAAGAATCTCACGAGATCACCGCCGATCCCGGCTCTGCGCCACCCGATCCCGGCTCTGCGCCACCCAGTCCTGCACGACGAGCGAAATTGCGGTAGAAGCGAAGACCGAGGGTGCTCGACTTCTCCGGGTGAAACTGAACCGCAGCTATGTTGTCCACCTCGATAGAGGAGACGAAACAGACTCCGTTGTAGTCAGTCATGGTGAGAACGGCGGCGGGCGACCGCGGCACAACTGCGTATCCATGTACGAAGTAGAACGCCGAACCGTCGGGTATGCCATCGAGCAGGTCTGAGCTGCAGCACGCGTCGACCTGGTTCCAGCCTATATGGGGAACCTTCACCGTGGAGGGCAGCGCGCGCACATCGCCCCGAACCAGCCCGAGCCCGCACGCGCCCGGGTCTTCCTCGCTTCCTTCAAAAAGGAGCTGTAGACCAAGACACACACCCAGAAATGGGACGCCGGCCTCGATGCGCTCCAGCAGCGGCCCCACGAGATTGCGCTGCTCCAACTGTTCCATTGCAGCGCCGAAGGCACCTACGCCTGGGAGAACCAGCCCCGCCGCTTCACCCATCTTACCCGGATCTGCCCCGACAATCGCCTCAACTCCCACATGCTCGAAAGCCTTCTGGACCGAGCGCAGGTTCCCCGATCCGTAATCCACGATGTAAAGGAACTTCGAGCGGATCAGAGTACCCCTTTTGTTGAGGGGATGCCTGTCGTTCTCGGATCCACGGACACGGCCTCTCGCAAGGCCTTGCCGAACGCCTTGAAGACCGCCTCGATGACGTGATGAGTGTCGCCTCCGGCCAGAACGCGGACATGCATGGTCAGCTTGGCATTGTTGGCGACTGCCCGGAAGAATTCGGCAACGAGGCTCGAGTCGAACCCGGCAACGTTCTCTGCGACCGGTCCTCCTTCGTATGCAAAGAAGGGACGCCCGCTCAGATCAAGAACCACCAGAGCCAGGGCCTCATCCATGGGCACGAACATACATCCGTAGCGCCGAATCCCTGTCTTGTCGCCCAGAGCTCTCGCCAGCGCCGTTCCAAAGCAGATGCCGGTGTCCTCCACCGTGTGATGCGCTCCGGTCTGCAGATCACCGGCAGCTTCAACCGCCAGATCGAATAGACCGTGGCCGGCCACCAGTTCGAGCATGTGATCGAAGAATCCCAGGCCCGTACTGACCTGAGACGTGCCCGTACCGTCGAGGCCAAGTCTAAGGACAACCTTGGTTTCCCGGGTGTCGCGCTTTACCGTTGCCGATCGCGACAGATTCTCATCTGACTGCTGCGAGCTCTCGGGCTGCACTGTCTCCTCCGAGGGTCCGTGACCACCCATGGAGGATAGCACAGTGGCCCTCTCTATCTGTCCCACCCTCAAGAAAACCGCTTTCCAGGCCGATTTACCTTGACGGAAGAGCATGACGGCCGGAGGGTATCTTGACTAGGCGGAAAGTCATAGCGGGGAGCCTTGCCCTGATTGTGGCCGCGCTCGCCTATTCCGCAACCAACTTCCTTCTGCCGGAGGGATCCACGGCGGCTCTTGCAGTTTCTGATTTCGGAATCATGGCCATGGAAGGAGCCACTATCGGTCTGGGCCTGCTTGCCTTCAAGAGGGCGGCCGGCCGTGATGACCGTTGGCTGTGGGGACTACTCACACTTTGGGCGTTCGCCAACGTGCTGGGCGGCGCTGGTAGGGCATTCTACGACTTGGCCCTTGGCCGCGAGGTCCCCAGCATCTCGGTGGCAGACATTGGGTACCTTCTAGCCTATCCCCTGGCTTCTCTGACACTTGTCATCGGGGCGAAAAGGGCAGCGGGCAGAGCACGCACTCTAATGGTGGCCCTGGACGCCCTGATATTCACCTCCGGCCTGGCGGGAATCTCATGGCCGTTCTTACTGGAACCGCTCGCTAGGACTTCTGGACCCAGTGCAGGATTCTGGGTGACCCTCGCTTACCCCGTGGGCGATCTGGTTGTCATATTATGCTTTGTCATCTTGATGTTCGCCTCCATCAACGCGCGTCTTCCGAAATACATGTTCGCCATTTGTGCGGCCTTCATCGTTCAGGTGATCGCAGACGCGGCCCACGTTGCCATCGTGTCCAGAGGAGGCGCATATCTGGCCGGTAGTTGGCCGGCCGGGTTGTGGACACTGGGCATCGCGTTGGGTGGTGCGGCTGCATTGTTGGGAATGGAATCCGTCGGGGGGAGGGTTTCTGAACAGACCGCAACTTCCGGCAAGGCGAGCCTAACTCAGCCGGTGGATGCTCGTCTTAATCCTCCAATCGCGCCGTTGGTACTCCCTTACGTCTCCCTTCCCATTGTCGCCGGGATGATAGGGCTACAGTTGATAACAGACGGGCCTCGCTGGAACAAGGAGCTGCAGGTCCTGGCCTACTTGGGCCTGGGTCTCGTCTTGCTGCTCCTAGCGAGACAGTCCCTCACAGTGGCCCAGAATCGCGGACTCACGAACCGCCTGTCCAGGATGTCCCAGGAGTTGGGGCAGCGGGTCGAAGATCTGGCCCAGCTTACCGGCGATCTTGAAACCCTTAATGCGCACGCCGACTATTTGAACGGACTGAAATCGCTGACCGAGGTGGCGGCTGAGAGCGTCGACATCGCCTGCTGGGCCACCGGATCACGCGCCGGATGGATCATCCTCACAGAGGATGGGCAGGAGAAGGTCATCGCTTATTGCGATGATCGAGACAACGCCGACCAGTCCCCTCCCGACGCAACCCAGCAGCAGCCGGGAGAGGAATTGCAGGCCGTTCCGCTACTTGCTCGAGGAGTCGTTATTGGGACCATCTTCCTAGTCGACCCGAAACTTAGGAACAGGAAGCTCGATCTCACCCACATGATCGCTGCGCACGTCGCAACGGCCCTCGACAATGCGCGTAGGTACGAAGAGGCACTTCGCTTCGCTGAGAGAGATCCGCTGACCGGTCTCCTCAATCACAGAGCCATCCACGCGCATCTGATCGAAGAGGGCGGCCGCGCGGAGCGCAATCGGAACGAGGTATCTGTCCTCATGCTGGACCTGGACGATTTCAAGCTGCTCAACGACACCTTCGGTCACCCCGCCGGCGACCGGGTGCTGCGCCGGGTGGGCGAGACTGCGCGAAGGGTGCTCAGGCAGTCCGACCGCGCAGGCAGAGTTGGCGGTGATGAGCTGATGATAGTGTTGCCCGATACCGGTAGCGAGGGTGCCGCTTACCTGTCTGAGCGTCTTCGCGAGGAGCTCGTCTCCAACCCGTTTGCGATTTCGGAAG
>JAMDEO010000224.1 GCA_023483915.1 Actinomycetota bacterium | reverse complement strand
TGTGAGGGAGCGTGGTGAACGTAGCTCAGTTGGTAGAGCACTGGGTTGTGGCCCCAGCGGTCGCGGGTTCAAGTCCCGTCGTTCACCCCTGCGGGCTCCAGGCGAAGTGAAGCCACGCCGAGAGGGTGCGATGGTCGAGCCAACACTGGCGGGTGTGGCGGAATGGCAGACGCGCATGCCTTAGGAGCATGTGTCTTTGACGTGGAGGTTCGAGTCCTCTCACCCGCACTCAGGTCTAATTGGGTTCAGTCAACGAAAGGAACGATGTGAAGTCCACCATCAGCGAGCGTGATGGAAACACGGTCAAGCTTGAGGTCGAAGTTTCTGCCGATGAGTTTCAACAGGCATTTGACACCAAGCTGAAGAAGCTGGTTCACGAGGTGCGGATTCATGGTTTCCGGCCCGGCAAAGCGCCGGCAGCCATGGTCCGGCAACGCTTTGGCGATGAGGCGATCATCACCGACGCAGTTGAGGATGCCCTGGGTGGTTGGTTTGCCGCTGCGGCCCTGGAACTCGGCTTGGATCCCGTTGAACGCCCCAAGATAGATATCGGTGAAGAGCTCCCTCAACTGGGGAAACCACTTGGGTTCACGGCCACCGTTACAGTGATGCCCGAAGTGGAGTTGGGCGAATACAGGGGTCTTGAAGTGCCTAAAGAGTCCGCGGAGGTGGAGGACGAAGAGGTTGATGCTCAGGTCGAACGGCTGCGCAATGAGTTTGCCGAGCTGCGGCCGGTAACGGATCGCCCGGCTAAGACCGGTGATTTCGTGACGGTAGATTTCCGCGCGACCATCGACGATAAGCCGGTTGAGGCCTTGGAGGCAAACGACTTCGTCTTCGAGGTCGGCGCCGGCAGGCTGTTTGCCGAGATCGAAGTCAATACGCTTGGCATGAAGACCGATGAAGAAAAGACTTTCCAGCTGACCCTGCCGGAAGACTTTGGCGGCGAAGGTGTGGGGGGCAGGACCGGGGACTTCACGGTCAAGGTGAAGGAGATCAAAGAGAAGATCTTGCCGAGACTCTCGGACGGATGGGCGTCGGAGGTCAGTGAGTTTGCCACTCTGTTGGAACTGAGGCAGGAGATTCGCAAGAAGATCCAGGGTTCCAAGACCTATACAGTAGAGCGGCATTTCCGTGCCCAGGCCGCGCAGATGGCCGCCGACAACGCCAAGCTCGACCTCCCCGACATCGTTGTGACCGAGCAAGCGCAGGAGATGGCCAGCGACTTCGCCAAGTCTTTAACTCAGCAGGGGGGCGACATCAGGGCGTACCTCGAGGCGACCGGCATCACGCCGGAGCAGATGGTCACCGACTTCAAGCCGCAGGCTGCGCGAAATGTCAAGACGGGTTTGGTCCTCGATGCCGTCGCCAAAGCCGAAGGCCTTGAAGTGACTGACGCGGAGGTTGAGAACGCGGTGAGACAGATGGCGGCCGCGGCACGTACCGACGCCGATGCGCTTATGGCAAGCATGAAGAAGAACAATCGTTTGGAGCCGGTTAGGTGGCAACTTTTGCGCGACAAGGCGGCTGACTTCCTAGCCGCCAATGCGGTTGCCGTTGAGCCGCCGGCCAAGCCCGAGGAGACCGAGGCGGCCAAGCCACAGAGGAAACCCAGGGCGAGCAAGCCAAAAACGGAGAAGGCCGCCAAGGCTTCCGGGGAGAAGAAGGCGGCGGATACCACGGAGCCCGAACCGGTGGGGGCAGAGCCGGTGCTCGATGAGCCTGAAGCCGCTGACGCACCGGACGAGCCCCAGGAGTTCACTGGAGAGGACTCCTGAGTGTTGAGTCCACGTAGAAAGGACGGCCGAAGTTGAGTCCACTTATCCCAATGGTGGTCGAGCAGACGAGCCGCGGCGAGAGGGCGTTTGACATCTATTCGCGTCTCCTCAACGAGCGCATCATCTTTCTCGGGATGCCTGTGAACGATCAGGTCGCGAACTTGGTCGTCGCCCAACTCCTACACCTTGAGTCCGAAGACCCGGACAAGGACATCTCGCTATACATAAACAGCCCGGGTGGCAATGTCTACTCCGGTCTCGCCATCTACGACACCATGCAGTTCATCAAGCCGGACATCTCCACCATCTGCGTGGGAATCGCGATGTCGATGGGTGCTCTGCTGCTCGCCGGGGGTGCTAAAGGTAAACGCTACGCTCTCCCGAATTCGAAGATACTGATCCACCAGGTATCAGGAGGGTTCCAAGGACCTGCAACGGACATTGAGATCCATGCCCGCGAGGCCCTCAGTCTGCGGAAGCGGCTCGATGAGATCCTGGCCAAGCAGACCGGGCAAGAGTTGGAAAAGGTTGCTGCCGACACGGAGCGTGACTACTTCATGACGGCCGAGGATGCTGTCTCGTACGGGATCATCGATAAGATTCTGGAACACAGGTAGGGGGTCTACTGGTGCCTAAATCGCCGGGGGGTTCCGAGCAACTGCTATGCAGCTTCTGCGGTAAGAGCCAGCGTCAGGTCAAGAAGCTCATCGCGGGGCCAGGGGTCTACATTTGCGATGAATGCATCGACCTCTGCAACGAGATCATCGATGAGGAGCTGGCTGCGCCGGCGACTCTCGATCTGGAGAACCTGCCGAAGCCCAGACAGATCTATTCCATCCTGACCGACTACGTGATCGGGCAGGAAGAGGCAAAACGCGCTCTGGCCGTGGCGGTCTACAACCACTACAAGCGCGTTCACATGAGCTCGCACGAGGAGGGCGATGTTGAACTGCAGAAGTCGAACATACTCCTCTTGGGCCCCACCGGCTGCGGGAAGACCCTCCTCGCCCAGACTCTAGCCCGGATCCTCAACGTGCCCTTTGCGATCGCGGACGCCACCGCACTCACAGAGGCCGGGTATGTAGGCGAAGACGTCGAGAACATTCTTCTGAAACTGATCCAAGCGGCGGACTTCGACGTCAAGAAGGCCGAAACAGGCATCATCTACATCGACGAGGTCGACAAGATAGCGCGTAAGGCGGATAACCCGTCGATCACTCGCGACGTTTCCGGAGAAGGTGTGCAACAGGCTCTCCTCAAGATCCTGGAAGGGACCACGGCCAGTGTGCCTCCCCAGGGCGGACGCAAGCATCCCCATCAGGAATTCCTCACCATCGACACGACGAATATCCTCTTCATTTGCGGGGGAGCGTTCGCGGGGTTAGAGAAGATAATCGAGAGGCGCATCGGCAGGAAGGGCGTGGGGTTCGGCGCCGCCATCGAGAGCCGCGAGCAGCGCGACGTAGGGCAACTCTTCGCTGAGGTGTTACCCGAGGACTTGCTGGAATTCGGGCTTATTCCCGAGTTCATCGGGCGCTTGCCAGTGATCTGCAATGTACACCAACTGCGCAAGCACGACCTGGTGGCCATTCTCACCGAGCCTAAGAACGCTCTGACCAAGCAGTACCATAAGTTTTTCGCCTACGACGGCGTGGACCTTATCTTTGCTAAAGAGGCTCTTGACGCCATTGCCGAGCAGGCCCTGAAACTCGATACCGGTGCACGCGGGCTGCGCTCCATTATCGAGGCTGCATTGATGAATGTGATGTTCGACCTCCCCAGTCGGCGCGACGTGACTAAATGCGTGGTTACTCGGGAAGTCATCGAGAAGAAGATCGATCCTACTCTGGTCACGAGCAGCGCGCGCGAGGAGCTGGAGCTGGACGAAGAGTCCGCCTGAGGATGTATCGCCGGAGGACGCGTTCCGGAAGGAACCCTGGCTGCAAAGCCTGCGCCGGGTGCCCGCCCAAGGGCCACCCGGGACGGGCGCGATATGTCTCGCTCGGTTGGCCGAACGCGGCTCCCTACGAAATCATGGCTGCAGAAGCGGCATGAGGCGGCGAGGTAGATGACAGCAGAGGTACAAGCGGCGGTCCCGCTGCTGGCCACTCGGGACCTGGTGGTTTTCCCTGGGATGGTGGCTCCCATCTTTGTGGAACGCGACAAGGGTGTACGGGCACTGGAGCAGGCGTATCAATCAGGACAGCTGTTAGTCATGGCTGCTCAACGGTCCGCCGTTGTGGACGATCCCAGTGAGGAGGACATCCACCGGGTCGGTACGCTTGCCAAAGTGGTCCAGTTCTCCCGCCTTTCAGATGGCACCATCAAGGCCCTTATCGAAGGGCGCGAAAGAGTCGTGGTCGAGGGATTCTCCTCGGCTCGGCCCTTCTTTGCCGTTCGAGTACATCCGCTCGTGAGCAAGCCGGGCGCGACCAAGCCGCGACCGAGGGCCCTCATGGACTCGATTGCCCGTGAATTTGCGGCCTACGTCGGGCAGAACCCTCAGCTTCCCGAGGAAGCCGAGACCGCCCTGGAAACCATCACGGATCCCGAGAGAATGGTGGACATAGTGGCCGCCAATCTCATGATCAACCCGGATCGGAAACAGGAGCTTCTCGAAGGGGAAGATACCGAGAGCCGGCTTCTCCTGCTCCTCGAGACGCTGATCCAAGAGAACGAGTTCATCGCCCTCGAAAACGAGATCGCTGAGCGGGTGCACGACAACTTCGAGCGCCAGCAGAGACGGGTCTTCCTGCACGAACGCTTGAAGGTCCTACAGGAGGAACTGGGCGAGGAGGGTGAAGAGGAGAGCGAGCGGGGCTCCTACATGAAGCAACTCGTCGGGAAGAAGCTCCCCGAGGCCGCCGCGGCCACTTTGACCAAGGAGATCAAGCGCCTTGCAGATCTGCCCCCGCTGTCGGCCGAGGTTGCGGTGGCGAAGACCTACCTGGACACCGCTTTGGGCCTGCCCTGGGGCACGAAGTCTGGGGCCGAGATACCCGATGTGGCAGCTGTAGCCAAGGTGCTCGAAGATACTCATTACGGCCTCAAGAATGTCAAGGACAGAATAATCGAGTATTTGGCGGTGGCTTCCCTGCGAGGAGGAACGCCCCCGAACGCCACTCTCTGTCTGGTGGGACCGCCGGGAGTGGGTAAGACGTCGGTGGCAATGGCCACTGCGCAAGGACTACAGAGGCCTCTTCAGCGGATCAGCCTCGGCGGTGTGCGGGACGAGGGTGAGATTCGCGGCCATCGCCGGACTTATGTCGGGGCGATGCCTGGACGAATCATAGACGCGCTGAAACGGGCCGGAGTCGATGACCCGGTCGTGGTTCTGGACGAGATCGACAAGATGGAGTCGGACTGGCGGGGGGATCCGGCGGCCGCGCTGATGGAGGTCTTGGATCCCGTGCAGAACCGCGCATTCCGGGACAACTACCTCGAGCTGGAGTACGATCTTTCTCATGTCTTCTTCATCGCGACAGCGAACTATGAGGAGGACATCCCCGAGACGCTACACGACCGTCTGGAGATAATCCGCCTGCCTGGCTACACGGACCGGGAGAAATGCGAGATCGCACAC
>JAMDEO010000090.1 GCA_023483915.1 Actinomycetota bacterium | reverse complement strand
CGGAGCCATTCCACTGGAAGCTGTCGGAACCCGTGTAGCCGCTGGTGGGGGTGTACGTCAACGTGCCGATCTGCGCCACGGGCACTTCCTGGTTGACCGTCACCGCCGCACCATTGACCGTCAGCACACCCTGCGTCGGCAAAGAGGTGATCTTGATCTTCTGCAGACTGTCGCCCGCATCCGGGTCGCTAAACGCCCCCGCAAAGCCCGCCGCCGCAAAGGTCAGCGATGTACCCTGTATCAGGGTCTTGTTGAAACTGCTAACGGTCGGCGCATGGTTCACCGCCGGTCCGCCGTAGACCTCGAACTCATAGAACGAATACCCCCATTGCGTCGCCCGCTGGAGGCCCAGGAACCGTACGTACCGCCCCGCGGCCGGCGCCGCCAGTGTGATGTCCTCCGTCCCGCCCGCCCCCGCCGTCGTGCTGTATACATCCATCCACGTGGCGGCATCATTCGACACTTGCAGCTTGAAGCTGCGGGCGTACGCCACTGTCCAGAGCATCACCACCCGGTTGATCGTATAGACCGAGCCCAAGTCCACGTAGAGCCATTCATTATCCGTGTACTGGCTGCCCCAGCGGCTGTTGACATCCCCGTCCGTCGCGTACGCGGCAGGGAAGGAAGCGTTCTGGATCGTCGATGCCACCGCCGTCTTGCCCAACGCCAGATTCGCGCTGGCGGTAGTGACGACGCCCGTGATCCGGAAGTTGAAGGGATTCTCGTCCGCATCATTGGTGCTGAAGGACACATCGCCGCTCTTGGTCCCGAGCGTCGCGTTATCGAGCCGTACGGTGAAGGTATCCGAGGCCCCGGGCGCCAGGCTGCCGGACAGACCCTCGGTCAAGGTGAAGCCCGCCGGAACGGTCACCGGCCCCAGCGTCAAGGTAGCGCTGCCGCTGTTACAAACCGTAAATGTCCGACTGACCGTGGGGCTCGCCTGGACGATCGTGCCGAAGTCTGTGTGGTCGGTCGCGCTGGGCGTCGCATCCCCATCGGCAATCGAGATCCCGTTGCCCGTGACCTCAATCTCCGGGGCCGCCATTGTGGCGACCTGGATCTGGATATTGTCGAACTCCCGGCCGTCGTCCGGACTGGGGTAATCATCGAACTGCTGGAACTTGATTCGAACGTTCGACAGGTCCGCACTGCCGGCCGCCACTTGGGCCTGCTGGAGCACACTGTCCAACGCAAAGCTCTGACCCGTGAAGCTGCCCGTCAGGTCCATCACCTTCACCCAGTGCGACCCATCGACGCTCAGGGCGATCCCATCCCCGTTGTAGTGATCCGTGAAACTCGTCGCCAGGGGCGTGTTCTCATCCGTCAGGCTCCAATGGTCCAGCACCAGTTGCACGTTGCTCTTGCCCGTCAGGTTTACGTGCAGGATCGCCTCGTTCAACGAGGCGGTCGCATTCCCGAACATGTCGTCCATTCGCAGCCGACCGGCAACGACCTCGATTCGACCCTCATTGCTCGAATAATACTCCCAACCCTCCGCCGCGCTGGGCTTGCCGGCCGCGAAGACCTGCTGATAGGGGACCGACTGCGGCTGCGGCGCCGCCGTGGTGATCCGCAAGGCCCAACTATTCAGCGTGCCGAGATCCCCGCCCGCATCATCGGTGATCTCCAGTTGCCAGATCCCGTTCGGGTCCTGCCCCACCAGGGCCGACAGCAGACCTTCCGGACGGTAGGTACCCGCGAAAGGCGCTGCGCCGGAGGCGATACTGACGCCGGCTTGGTCATCGAGAATCGTGTCGGTGAAATTGTCGCCCGAGCTGCCTACATCCGTGAACAATTCCACGCGGATGCCACTGGGGCTGATCAGGTAGACATCCAAGTCGGAATCCCAGGTATGGGTGATGTTGACCTGTACGTCCACATCCAGCAAGGGACTGGCCTGACCGCTTACCGTCAGGGTCGAGACGATCGTTTGCTGGTCCGGGATCGCTTTGGGTACATCGGGTGACGGCAGCAGAGTGTTGCCACTCAACAGAAGCCTTGGCTCAAGGTGCTCGAAAGTAGAACCAGACTGTTGTGTCTTCCATCTTCGGGACAGTCCCTTGAGACTGATCAGCCTGTTCAGCATCCTTCCCATCTGACTTCTCCCTGAATCGTCATCTTCATTCTGCTTTTTCATCACCCGACGCACGGCCCGGCCGCCCTCGGCCCCGGAGGGCCGTTGCACGACCTGGGCCCTTCGGGCCTGGGGCGGTTAAGCTCTACCTACAGTGCCCTAGGATCAGAAAATCGCAACGCTTTTTCTTATCCTTTTCCCTGTGGGGTGCGATGGCGATTCCGTCGTAAGCCAATGCGAAGCCAGGACTTGCGCGGCCACAAGTGCGGCGGGACGATTCCTCGCCGACAAGGATTTGGATGCAAGTGCCTACTGCAATAGGATAGGGGCAAATGTGTACTACAATTTAATGATAGTCGCCCCGGAAACGCCAAGAGGCAGTCGCACGTAAGTTGTTGCGACTGCCTCAGTTAGCTCAATAGCGGGGGGAGGATTCGAACCTCCGACCTCCGGGTTATGGGAGAGATGGAGCCCCCACCGCTAACTCATTGTCAATTCTATAACTTGCGCTCGCCGGCGGATTTACGCGCTCCGCCCGGTACGTCCCATGTGTACCATGTTTGCCATGTTTGTCAAGATTTGATGTACAAAGTGATGTACAATTTCCTCTTGGCCCCCCTTCTCAGACAGCGTCTGCGAGGGCTCCATCCGCTCCGAGGCGGTCTGACTGTCCCTTGCCCGACGCAAGCGGTCCTGTCAGACCATGGCGCAAGTCAACGAGATGAAGATACTTGCGCTCGTATAATACTTGCACCATACGAGAGAATCACACAACAAATAACTCATACCGTCGCCGCCACGCGGAGGACCAGCTTTGCGACAGGAAATTGTCGGTATCGAGGACGTGCAGGCAGTACCAGGTCCCACTCGCATGAGTCGTTTCTCTCGGCACCGTCCACCGAGTCTCCGTGCGGCGGACGCCGGCAGGCAGCATTTCGTACATGACATCGCCCACCTCCGCCTCCGAGGTCAGGTCGTCGAACCCAAGTGCATGACCCAGCTCATGCAGGACCACGGTAAGCAGGTCGATCTCAGACAGGCCGTGGCCGCCCACAGTTCCACTGCCACCGGCCGGCGTGCGGTCGATGAGCCAGCCGCGCCCGGCCGCTGTTGTATCGATGAGAATAATGCCACCCACGGTCGCACCCAGCTTGTCTTGTGGCAGGTTGCCGACCATGATGTGAAGGCTCTCCAGCCTAGCCAGACGGCTATCTTCGGACCCCAGCGACCGTTCCCAAATCTGCTTCGCCACAGCGGTGATGCCTGCCAGTTGAGCATCGGTGAGGATGGGCACCGTGCCTGTCGTCGGCCGCGCGGAAGGCTCGGCGGTCATATAGATCGGCTTCGTGCCCGCCGTACCCACACCGTTGTTCAGGTCCACTTTGCCGCCGCCGGTATTGCCGGGCTGAGGATCGCGCGAGCTACCGCTCTGGGCGCCCCAGGCCGCATCCTTTGACGTTACCAGACCGAGCTCGCCGAAGGGCTCGCCATGGCGGGCTGGATCGCTGCCATACTGCGCCGCCAGCGTCGGATCGGCACCGTCGCTCTGGGCCATCGCGTAGAGGTACTCCGGCTCGCTCGGTCGCAGCATGCGGCTCACCGACACCGCACCGTACTGGGCAAACGGCGTGTAGAAGGAATTGAACTCGCCCATCCAGTCCAAGCCGCGGTCCCCATTCGTGTTGATGAGGAATACATCGATCCCGGCCCCGCCAAAGGCCATGTCCTCGTAGGAGGGATTGGTGTCGCAGGCCGGGCTGAACGTATTGCCCTTCTTCGATACCGTGCCTGGACTGGCAAGGTCGTCATCCAGATTGAGGAGGTCATCGCCCCAGCCGCCGAACAGCGAATCCCGACCAGTGCCGCCGACCATCCAGTCATTCCCGAGGTCTCCGAAGATATGGTCGTCGCCATCCGTGGGCACACCCGCGTACGTAGTCTGTCCCTGGATCCAGAACGTATCGATCGGTCCCTCGGTGGCGCTGAAGTTCAGGATCCACGCGAGCCCGCTGCCGGCCGCCCCCTTCCACAGGCTGCCATTGGAGGGATCAAGCAGGATCGTACGCAGCGGATCGTTGGCATCATAGAGCGCGAACTTCGTGGTACTGGGGTTGTAGCCCAACACGTTGCCCGGATTGAACGGATGGGCGAAGTCGCTCTCGATCGGCACGGCGTTGAGCTGGGCGCCCGTGGTCTTGTTGTAGTTATTGGTATAGGAGAGCGCCGGCGCCTCGGCCCCGGAGATCGCGTCATCGCCGGCCCCACCGTGGATACAGTCGTTACCCCACCCACCGTAGATCATGTCGCTCGCATAGAGCGGACGGAAGAGAGGATTCGGAGGTGTCGGCTGGTTCGGCTGCAGGTTCTCCGGCGTGAGATCCGCAGTGTACTTGAGCGCACCCTCGACATTGAGGATGCCGTTGTTGACCCGGTCCGGTGTGCTGATCAACCGGTTGATGTCGGTCGTCGGGATCGCGGCGATGCCGTACAGCCGCTCGCCGTAGCTTGAGCTGTTGCGGCTGACCAGGAGGCGGCCGTCGTCACCCAGAATGCCATCGTCGCCTGTGCCGCCGGAGATCCAGTCGGCGCCGTAGCCGCCAATGAGTACATCGTTTTGCCCATCGCCGAACAACACGTCGTCGCCGACCATACCGTAGATCTGGTCATCACCGGACTCGCCGTGCACCTCATCAGCCGCACCGTTATCCATTCCCGCCGCGGCCGCGTTGAAATCAAGGCCGCCGGGCGTGTAATCGAGAAGCTCTGCGGCACGCGCGACAATCCTGAACGCGTCATAGTTGTCGTAGTTGAAGGCCAGATAGCCGTCGGCTATAGCGATCCTGGTGTCACCCACCCCGACTTGGCCGTTCACGCCCACCAACCGGAAGATGTTACCGTTATCGCCGATGATGACATCGGCATCGCGGGCGTGGCCGCTCGTGCTGGTGTCGCCAAGATCATTGCGGGCAATGTCGGTCCCGGCGCCACCGAAGATAAGATCGGTGCCGTCAGGCCGCAGGATCTCGGATCCGCCCAGACCGAACAGGGTCGAGCTGCCGCCGATGATGTCGTCCTGGCCGAGGTTGCCGAAGATCACGTCATTGCCGCCGTTGCCCTCGATATAGTCGTCGCCGTCGGTGGGAAGCTCCCTGGAGGGCGATACGAACAGCGGCTGGGACGGATCCCAGGCGCCGGCCGTCGGGCGACCCGCACCCACGTCGACCGGCTTATCGGGATTGGCCTCGATCCATCCGTCCGCGCCGAAGCGGTGATCCGCCATGCAGCCGTCGCCCTGGATCACGTCGTTGCCGAGCTGGACGAAGATCA
>JAMDEO010000125.1:14242-24642 GCA_023483915.1 Actinomycetota bacterium | reverse complement strand
CAGCTATCGGGGTTGTGGCCGGCGTGGCACATCCCGAGGACGTTGAGGAAACGCAGGTACGCGCTGTGGCGGTAGCCGACGTTCCCCCAGAGGTGATGGGAGGAGCACGTGCTCATGATCCCGCCTTGGCCAACCTCCCGCTTGACCCGGGTGATCTCACCGGCCACGATGTCCAGCGCCTCGTCCCAAGATATGGGCTCATACCCCGATTCCCCGCGGTTTTGGATATTGCGCCCGCCCGGCCCCGTGGAGCCGGGAGCACCTTTGGGGTGGAAATCAACCCGCTTGAGGGGAGTGAGGATGCGTTTGGGCGAGTAAACCAGCGACCGCTGCGCCTGGGCGTGTGGGGCGAGGGTAGTCCGGCGAGGAGGCGTGAAGGCCCGGCCTCGAGCCTCAATAGTCCAGGAGGCGGCGTCCGTATCATCCAGGTCCATGGGCGTCATCCGCACGATCTTCCCGTTGCGCACGTACACCCACGCCGGACCCCCGGTGGTGCAGTTGGTGAGTCGATCGATAGCCCCCATCGAGGTCCTCCTGCCCGGTGACTTCCGCAACCCTCCAAGGTCATTGTGGGCGGAAGGCCGAAATCGTCACAAGAGGCGGAACCGGCATGCCTGTTCCGTGACCCGGTGATGTGTTCCACCACATGGCACGAGATCGCCACCGGAGAGCAGGCAGAGAACAGGTGCGTCTCTACTCACGCGGCTGCCGGCCTCTTGACACCCGGACAGACCCGCACGTAATGTGAGCCACGATGTCGGGAAAAACTGAGCCACTCCTCGCCAGGAGAACGGGATGCGCAGCTGGGAAGAAGTGCACCGGCTTCATGCGGAGAACAGGAGCGGACGCGAGATAGCCCGTACGCTGGGCATCAGCCGGAACACTGTGAGCCGGCTGCTTGCTATGCCCGGGCCCCCGGCGTATGGGCGTACCAGGCGTTCCAGACTCGAGCCCTACCGCGCCACGATCATTTCGCTCTTGCGCCAAGACAAAAGTATGCCGGCCACAATCATCTACCGTCGCCTGGCAGGCCTTGGTTACGACGGTGGCTTGACGGCGGTTCGGGATTTCGTGGCGAAGATCCGGCACCAGGTGGCGGGCACGGTCAATGTGGCAAGATCGCCCGGCGGCCTGCAGGAAGAGCCGGGTCCGGAGCCGGGCATGAACCTGATCTCCGTCGATTTCGACATTATGATGGTCAACAGGCCGAACGAGCGGCTGTTCAGAAAACCCATGCTCGAGTTGTTGGGCAAGAAATGCTACCGGGAGTTCGAACGGCGCGACGATGTGTGCCCGCACTGCCCGGGCGTTGCTGCATTGGTCACGGGCCACCCGCACCGGGTGGAGTCACGAGGGATACGCGACGACGGCACCAAGTACGCCGTTAGGCTCACTGCTCATCCCATCATGGGTCCCCACGGAGACCCTGTGGGTTTTGTCGAAGTCGAGGAGGACATCACCGAACGCAAGAGATCCGAGATGCTGGCCGAATTGGTCGAGGACCTTGAGGCCTCGTTGGCCGTCACGCACGACGTCGCCGGAGCGACCCGGCAGGCCCTCAACGTGGCGTTTTCGCTCGAAGGAGTCGAGTTTGGCCGTGCCTACATCCGAGATCCCGCCGAAGGAGGATTTCGGGCGATCGCGCAACGCGGGGTTTCCGGGAACCCGGCTGCAACCCTGGTAGAGGAAGCCATGTCATTCGAAGGCCGGCGTGGGTCGGGTCGAACGCGGGACCAACGCGGAAGCGTCGTCCGGGTCATAAGTGACGGACAGGCCGCAGTCGAAGCGGTGCCGATTCTTCATGACGGCGCCGCCGTGGCCATGCTCGTGCTCGGGTCATCGACCTACAACGAGTTCCCCCTGGCCACACACGCAGCCCTTGAGGCGCTGGGCAGGATCGTGGGTAGTGCGGTCGCCAATCTCCAGGCTCTTCAGCTGCAACGGGATACGCGGGCCGACGTGGAGCACCTTCTGGGTTGCCTCCCGGCGGCGGCGTGGTGCAACGACGCCGGTGGCAAGGTCACGTACTGGAACCGGGCCGCGGAACGGCTGTTCGGATGGATGGCGGCTGAAGTCCAGGGATTGGACTTTCCTTTGGAGTTGCACCCCGCGGTCTCCGCCGACTTGGTCGAGTGTTCGGCAAGAGACGGTTCTCCTCTAACGATGCGACTGACCACTGTGGCCCCACCCCGCGTCCTGGGGCCGCAATGCCAGACCCTGACCATAGCCGTCGAGATGCCGGTGGCGCCTGCCACACCCCTCGTGGCAGGCCCCAAGCCGGAGGTTGTCCCGCCCGAGAAGACACAGCGGCCCCACACTCACGGCCGGATACTACTGGTCGAGCGCGACCCCGTCACCGCAAGGCGGCTCGCCCGTATTCTCCGGCGGGCAGGTTGCGCCGTGGCGGTCTGCCAAGATGGAAATACCGCAAACTCCCGTTACCAGGCGGCAGCGCAGTCGGCCCGGCCGTATGGCTTGGTGATCATGGAGCTCCTGCCCGCCGGAGGGATGAGCGGGCTCGACCTGGCCTCCGCAATACATCGACTCAACCCTCAGACCCGCGTGGTCCTCACTGCCGATTCCGACATCATCGGGTTCGAAAGCTACGGACTGGCGGGCGCCCTCAGGAAGCCTTACGACTGGACGCTGGTCTGCGGCACGGTCATGGACCTGCTCGAGGGATCATCGCCCGATGACCCCTGCCCGCCTTGTGCTGAGCAGCCGGCGCGAACGTAGGACGCCCCTAGCTCCTCGCCCCCACCGGTTCCTCAGCCGCCCCGGTGCCCTCGGCCCCTGCCCCCTCCTCCGGCTCCGGTGGCAGGTCTCGCAAGAAGCGAACTTTCTGGAACTCGGTGGTGAAGTCGGCGGCCTCGCCCATCTGGTAGCACTCGTCGTGGCGTTCTAGGATGCCGAGGAAGCAATCGGCCACCTCGGGATCGAACTGGCTGCCCTTCTTATCGGCCAGCTCGGCTTTGGCGACGCTCACCGGCAGGCGTTTGCGATAGGGACGGTCGCTCACCATGGCCGAGTAGCTGTCGGCCACGCAGATGATGCGACTGAGAAGCGGGATCTCCTCGCCGGCCGCCCCCTTGGGATAGCCGCCCCCGTCGTAGCGCTCGTGGTGATAGAGCACCACATTGGCCAGTTCCGAGAACTGATCGATACTGCTTAAAATCTTATGCCCGTTCTGGCTGTGAGTCTCGACCAGGGCCCAGGAGATCGGGTCCAGCTTGCTCGGGCAATTGAGAACCTCGTCCGGCACCCCTATCTTACCCACGTCGTGCAGGAGGCTGGCCAGCTGGGTGACGTTGACCTCGTGGTCGGAGAGTTTCATCTCGGTGGCAATATCGGTGGCCCACTGGGACACGGCGGCGGAGTGGCGGGCGGTGTAGTTGTCCTTGAGGTCGAGGGCGGTCACCTGGCTGGCGACGGCCTGCAGGGCCAGGCGCTCGTTGCGCAGGGCAAGGCGCTTGTTGCGATCGGCCAGGGCGCCGTTGGAGCGGGCAAGCTCGAGCTGGTGAGCGTAGGCCCGGAAGGCATAGATGAGGCCGAGGACCGGGAGCAGGAAGAGCATGACCAATAGGGTCGAGTAGATACCTGAAGATGTTGAAGAATCGTGTGTGTAGAGGCGGTAGATGAAGATGAGGCCCAGGCTGATGGCAAGAAAGAAGAAATGGAAGGGCAGAAACGGCTTGAATCCTTCTTGCCATACTTCCCGTGGGCGAATGCCTCGGCGCAACCATGGTCCGGGCACCATAACGATGAAATTCGCGACCTGGAAGAATGCCCCTACCCCAAGGCCCACAAGTGCGATGGTAACCGGGGACAGACTTGCCGCCGGTCCAAAGTGGGAGAGAGCTGCCCAATACACCAGCGCTGTGCCGCTGGAAATCAGTGCAACTGAGAATGAGAAAAAGAGGTTGCGCTCCCAGTGGTTTCTTTTCCAAGTAGCCGTTTGGACCAGGAAAGCGGTGATGAAGGCTGCCAGCGGGCCCACGATCGTGCCACTCAAGAAATAGGCCAAGAAGCTTGCCGAGACCTCACCACCGGACCCGAGGCGAATGGTGGATCTTTCAGCAAATGCCCCGAGAATCAAGAAGAGGAGCAAACCGCTCCATGAAAATGGGCCCTCTGGAAACAAGGAAGGAATTGAGGCCTGTGCGTATGCCAAGAACGAGAGTAATGCGAGCGCAACAGCGTACACGAATAAGCTGTAAAGCCCGGCCAGTTTCGCGCGGGTTTCACACGACAACGAACCGACCGGGCTTGAGATCCTGACTGCTCCCTCTCGGCGCATCATATTTCCTCGACAGCTCTGACCACTTCTCTACTAGTCATCGGTCAAAGAGCTAGCGAAGCTTAGCAGAAGAAGCGCCTCAGAAGTTCTTGTAGACCATTTCTCTCTCCTCTCATGCGCCTGCAGGGCGAGCCCGCGAGTAGTACGCAAAGGCCCCCGTCGGTGTGCCCCTTCTCCTAGCTGGCCAGCCCCCTCGGTCCCATTCACCTCGGGTTCGCCACTGCCAAGAGCTATGCCCCCCATTTGGACATTGCTCGGGCTTCGACGGCTACAACATCAATGTAGTCGCAGGCTAAAGCCTAATATTCCGGCACTACGATGTCAATAATATATCTTCAGACCACAGCTCAGACTATTAGTGGATTTGTTATTGACAGGCAACAATGTCGGATTATCGTACAAGCGTTGCGCAGCGGTGCATTTGTTTCTGCATGGATGCATCTCACCTTCAATGATCTGGAGAGTTACCAAAGCATTGGCTGTCTGAGAACGCGGGCAACGCCTGTCTTGTCAGTGATACCGGCTCCAGAATGCTCATAGCCGCTTGACCACCGCATACTGTGTTCGATCAGCCCGCTCCATCACTGCCTTAATGTTGTAGATGTGCGACCTCCGCGGACGCAGACTTTCTATCCACATACAGCCGAGGCCAAAACGAGCGGTTTCAGGCGCCACGGCGACCGGATATGAACACTATGCCAGCATAGTGATGCTCTCGGAGTTTGAAGTATCGAATCTCTGCACTCCGTTGTTCCTTAATTCGGGCTTGCGATTTACTAGCACTTGGGTTCCCCTCACACCCCTGGCCTCCTAGCGTCCTCCAGACACGCTTCCCCTCCCCATGGAGCTTATCCACCTCCGGCGCCGCACCAGACCCCGGACAGCCCGTGCTTCGGGGTAAAGCGGGCCTTGATCTGCAGGTAGGCGGGGTACCGGTCCCCGGCGGGGAACCTCGCCGGCAGGCCCCGGATCTACCTCCAGCGTAGCGGACGGACCTCCCGGGTCTAGGCGATCATTTTTCGTAGAGAGAGAACAAGATCATAACGTTGCTCACAGAGTACCACCGGCACCAAGACGAACCCGGGCACCCCTCGGTGATAGGATATCTGGGCAAACCTGCTGTCCAATGTCCCTGACCATGCGAAAGGAAGTACCGCAGTGAGCTACAAGATCACCCGCATCAACGAGCCCTACACCTACGAGGCTCCGGGCCACTACGATTGCCTCACCACCCGCCTGCACGACCCTCAGGATGTCAACGACGGCGCCGTTATCATGGGCCTTACCCACTTCCTCCCCGGCGGACGCACCGACTTCGGCAACAATGTGATGGAGTCCATCTACTACATCGTCGACGGGGAGATGACCCTCAAGACCGACGACGGGGAGACCGTCCTCAAGGCCGGCGACAGCTTTCACTGCGGCCCGGGCACCAACAAGTCCGTCACCAATACCGGTAGCTGCTGCACCAGGATGCTCGTAGTGCTGCACAACCCCAACGCCAAGAAGTGATCTGAGGCCCCCCGGCGTCCGAGCATCGGGGAGCCCCAACGGGAGCGACGCGGGATCTACCTTTCCCGGACTCGCGCCGCTTCCTTTTTCTGGCAACATCGCTCCTTGCGGTAACCCGGTGAAAGAGGTACGAGAATGGCCGGTCAAGCGATTTCCCCGGATTATCCCTTCGAGTCTCGCTACATCGACGTGTTGGGCTCCCGCATGCACTACGTGGAGCAGGGCTCCGGCGACCCTGTGCTGTTCCTTCACGGCAACCCTTCCTGGTCGTATCTGTGGCGCAACATCATCCCTCACCTGAGCCCTCTGGCCCGCTGCATCGCCCCGGATCTCATCGGCATGGGAAAGTCCGACAAGCCGGACATCGAATATCGCTTCTTCGACCACGTCAGATACATCGAAGGTTTTATCGAGCAGATGGGATTGAGAAACCTGAGCCTGGTCGTCCACGACTGGGGCTCGGCGCTCGGCTTCTACTACGCGATGCGCCACGAAAGCAACGTCAGGGGGTTGGCCTTCATGGAGGCGATCATCATGCCGGTACCCAGTTGGGAGATGTTCCCCGAGTCGTCCAGGGCCATCTTCCAGGGCTTTCGCACTCCGGATGTGGGCTGGGACATGATCGTCAACAAGAACATGTTCGTGGAGGAGATTCTCCCGGCCAAGATAGTCCGGAAGTTGACCAAGGAAGAGATGGACCACTACCGGGAGCCATTCCAGCACCCGGCGGCGCGGAAGCCGGTGTGGCGCTGGCCCAATGAGCTCCCCATCGCCGGCGAGCCGGCGGACGTGGTGGAGACCGTCGAGCGCTACAACCGGTGGCTGCAGAGGACCGACCTGCCCAAACTACTCTTCTATGGCTCCCCGGGCGAACTGGTGCCAGCTCCGGTGGTGGACTGGTGCAGGCAGCACCTGAAGAACCTCGAGGCGGTGGACATCGGAGAAGGGATCCACTACCTCCAGGAGGACAACCCGCACCTGATCGGTTCGGAATTGGCCCGCTGGTACCCGGAATTGGCCCGCCGGTAGGCGGGGCGGCCTGCCGGAGCCGCGGGGCGGGCCTCCAAGCACGCGGGGTCGGCCCCTCGGTGCGCGCGGCTATGACTCAGACTTGAAGACCTTGTCGTGCTCGTGCACCCGATCGCTGACTCTGATGCCGATCTCGTCTCCCGGTTTGGCTTCGGTAACTGTTTGGTGATCGATCTGCATGGATGCCACTACCTGCTGAAAATCGGTGGCGTGCCCTCGGATGCGGATCAGGTCCCCGGTCTTCAGAGCGCCGTCCGTTAGGCGGATCGCTCCCACGGAGATCTTGTCGAAATAGTGGGTCACCATTCCAATCTCTTGCTCGGCCATTTGCCTCTCCCTCTAGCAGACGCCAAGTATGGTTCCAGCATAGGCCGCAGGCGCGCCGTGTCAACCGGTGAACCCCTCGTTGAGGCACACGCCGGCGGCCCCCACCACTTCTTCACGCGGCAAAAGGGTAATAGCCCCGGCGGGGCAGGCCGGGCAGGCCGAGCAGCCGGCGCGACACACTCCGCACCTTAGTCATGAGGAAGCTGCGGACTCAACCCCCGCTTGCGCCTGGACCACGGCCTGCCGCAGGGACGAACGCTGGGAATGGGTGGTGATGGCAGCGGTGGGCGACGCTTCTCCTGGTTTTTCCTCCTGGTTTTGGCGGCGCCGGTAGTCGGTAAGTGCATGGTACCAACGTTTTATTGTGAGGTAGCCATGCATGTGCGAATTTCGACATTCAAGATCGCTCCCCAGGATATCGATGACTCGGTGCGCCAGTTCAGGGAGGACACCCTGCCCGAGGCAATGAACATTCCTGGCTTTCAAGGGGCAACGTTGCTCGTCGATCGAGAGGCGGGGATGACCCGTTCGCTCACCTATTGGAACAGCCGCGAGAGCCTCGAGTCTTCATCCGTGACGGCCAACCGGCTTCGGGCGAAGTTTGTGCAGGACGCTGGGAACGTCGAGCTCGTCTCGGTCGAGACATATGAAGTGGCCGTAGACGAAGGAAACTGGCAGCCGGGCAAGACCTCGTAGCATCTCGGCTGCCGGGCGGGCCGCCCTTCTCGTCGAAACTGCGCCCACGTAGGGTGCTCTTTGGGCTGCGACGGATCCCACTTGATACGTGGATGGCGCCGCGCAACTATTCGAAGAATCCTTTCGGGGTCTCCCCCCTCAAGAAAGGTTCGATGAAGCCAAGCAGCAGATCTACTTGGGTGATGACGGCGGTGTGCGAAGTCGCCGGCAAGATGGCGAGGCGGGAGGCCGGCAGCGGCTTGCCCATGTCGCCCATGACGCCGCCGCCCAGCAACCGGAACATCGCCACAGAGTGTTCGAGGGTGGCCGCATCGGAGTCGCCGCTGATGATGAGCACCGGGGTCTTCAGCGCCCTCACACCTTCTTCCCAGGCCATCGGTTCCTTTTCCAGTTGGATAAGCTTCCTCGCCAACTCGGGAAAGCCCTCGGGATTGGGGGCGAGCCTGCGGTATTCCTCGGCGAAGGGCATCTCCAGGAACATGTCCACGTTCATCTGGGGGATAAACGCCCTGAATGCGGGCTGCCAACCGTCGAGGTCGTAGGCCCCTGATGCGAAGACGAGCTTGTTCACCTTCTCGGGGTGGCGGATGGCGAGCTGCAGCCCGGCCACGGCGCCCATGGAGTAGCCGAACACGTCTGCCTTCTCGAGATCAACCGCGTCCAGGAAGGTCGCCACGTCGTCCGCCAGGTTGGGATAGGTGATGGGCCGGTCGATGTCCGTGGTGCGGCCGTGGCCCTGCAGTTCGAGCGCATAGACCCTGTGAGTCTCGGCGAGCCTGGGGATGATCGCTCCCATAGAGGGGATACTCATGTAGGCGCCGTGAAGCACGACGAGCGGGAATGCTTGCGGCACGCGCCGGCCGCGGACTTCGTAATATATCTGGAGCCCATTTACAGGCACACGCCCGGTCTGCAGGTCCATAGCGTTTATAGCCTTTCTCGATGAGTGGGAGCTGCACTGCCGCCGTCGCCTTAGATACAGGCGACCCCGACGGGAGACGGGCCGCCGGCCGAGACGCGATCCCAACGGGAGACGGGCCCCCGGCCGAGACGCGATCCCAACGGGAGACGCGACCCCGGCAGCGATGCCCTTCCCCCGTAAGGATGCGCATTTGCGTGGCAGTTCAAACTGGCAGAGCCCTTCGCCGGCTTGACGGGTTGCCGTCCGCTGGCTATCGCGTCAAGCGGGTACAATATGCCCACCACGCGCCCGTAGCTTAGTTGGTAGAGCAGGGGACTCTTAATCCCAAGGTCGAAGGTTCGAATCCTTCCGGGCGCATATCCCGCCGGGAGCCTTCCCGCGCTCCACGAAGCGGCGTGTGCCCTTCCCGTGTCCCGCGCGGCGGCGCTAAGAAACAGCCGCCCAGCGGCCGATAAGCATTCCAGTGTCGTCGATCTTGTTTTGGATATATGGAGCTGTGACCGAGTTATCGCCTTTTCACGCTTGGTCTCAGGCAAGTCCCTATGCTCTTGCCCTGGGGCTGGCCGCGTTGATGTGCACAGCCTTGGCCGTAGCCGGCTGGCGTAGACGCGCGGAGGCCGGAGGCAGGGAGTTCGCCCTCATGACGGCCGTGGCCGCGAGCTGGGCCCTCTTCTATTCCTTCGAGCTATCGGCTCTGAGCCTAACCGGAAAGGCTTTCTGGGCGCGGCTGGAGTATGTGAGCACGCTGTTGCCGTTCGCTTGGTTCCTCTTCGCCCGCGCCTACAGCGGGGCGACGGCCAGAATCACCGCGCGACACTGTGCATTGATCGGTTTCATTCCCGGGCTGACCCTGGTTCTCGTGGCCACGAACGGTCTGCACCGGCTGGTGTGGAAGAGCGTCTACATCACCGCGGGGACGCTGTTCCCGGACCTCGTCGAGGTGTCCGGACCTTGGTTCTGGGCGCAACTCGTCTATGCCTACGGACTTCTTCTTCTTGGTTCGGTATTGTTTATCCGCACCCTGGGTCGCGAGAAGCGCCGCCAAAGGCAGGCCGGAATCGTCATGGCGGCGGTGGCAGCGCCTTGGATCGGTAATGCCCTTTACGTTTTCGTTCTTCAGCCGATCGACTTCATGGACGTCACGCCCTTTGTCTTCGTCCTAACGGGCGGGGCCTTCCTTCTGGCCATGTCACGCCTGCGCCTCTTCAGTTGGCTCCCGTCCCTCCTGCCCGCGGCCCGCAGCCAGATCCTCCAGAAGATGAAGGACGGGGTTTTGGTGCTGGACGCCGAGGGCCGAGTGGCTCTTTTCACTCCCGCCGCGACAAACCTCCTGCGGCACCGATGCAGCAATCTCGCCGGCAAGACCCCGCAGGAGATCTTTGGGGACGCCCTTCCGGCCGGCTTCCGCGTCAATGGGCACGAGGCCCAATTCGAGCTGAGCCTGAATGGCGATGATAGAAGGAGCTATTTCGATGTCCTGTCCTCGTCTTTCGGCCTGAGGAAGGGGCGCCAAGGGCCGGCTTCTGGTCCTCAGGGACATAAGCGAAAGGAGACGGGCGGAGGAAGCCCTCCGCGAGAGCGAACTGCGCTTCCGCGCCCTCATAGAGGACTCCTCCG
>JAMDEO010000125.1:0-14232 GCA_023483915.1 Actinomycetota bacterium | reverse complement strand
AGTCATCCAGGGCCACCCCCACCCCTCCGACGTCAAGAGAAGCGAAGTGGATCTGGCGAAGTTGATGCGGGGTGAGTCGGGGTTGCTCGTACGCGCCGAGACCCGCTTCCGCCACAAGGACGGTTCATGGCGTACTCTCGAGGTCATGGGCACGAAGTTCCTCGATTCCGCGGGAGATGCGACCTGTGTTCTCAACTCACGCGACGTCACGGAGCAGAGGCTTTGGGAGGAGACGCTCAGACACCAAGCCCTCCACGACGGCATCACCGGGCTCCCGAACCGTGCCTGTCTGCGCGACCGTCTGCAGACTCTCATGCATACGGGCAGACGGAAGCCGAAGCCCTTTGCCCTGTTCATCCTCGACCTAGACTCGTTCAAGGAGATGAACGACACCTTCGGACACCATTGTGGAGACGACATCCTGCGTCAGGTTGCCTACAGGCTGCAGAAACACATACGTTCCGCGGACGTCGTCGCCCGAATGGGGGGAGACGAGTTCGCCCTGGCAGTCTGCCTCGACTCCCGTGAGGACGCGGCGGCCGTGGGGGGCAGGATTCTCGATGCCTTGGGACCGGGCTACGAGGTGGAGGGGCATAAACTCAGCCTATCGGCAAGCGTGGGCGCCGCCTTGTTCCCCGAGCATGCCGTTGGCCCGGACAATCTCCTCCGTCTGGCAGACATGGCCATGTACACCGCGAAGCGCGGGGGCGGCGGCCGCTTCGCCATCTACGATATCGAACGGGACAGCCACTCCAGGGACCGCATAGCTCTTCAAGGGGAATTGAGGGACGCTTTCGAGCGGGAGGAGTTGCGCCTCCACTTTCAGCCCTTCTTCGATTCCACCGGCAAGCACGTACTTGGCGTCGAAGCCCTGGCGCGCTGGCAACACCCCCGGCGAGGCCTGATAATGCCGGGAGATTTCCTCGAGACACTGGGGCAGGACGGGCTTTCCCGCGTATTCACCGCCTGGGTGCTGAAAAGTGCTCTTTCCCAATGCACTGCTTGGCATGAGGAGGGCCTGGACGTTGACATGGCCATAAACCTCTCGGCGCGAGATCTCGACGACAACCAACTGCCCCGCCTCATCTCCAAGCTCCTCGCCGAGAACCACATTGACCCCCGGCGATTGACCGTGGAGTTGACGGAGGACACCGTCATGCTCGAGCCGGAGCGCAGTCGCGCAACGCTGGGCGCGCTTCGCGAGATCGGTGTGGGGGTGGCCCTGGATGACTTCGGCTGCGGCCACGCGACTTTCACCTGGTTGAGAACGCTTCCCTTCAGCCGGATGAAGATCGATAGGTCATTCGTCCTCAACATGGCGGTGCAGAAAGAGGATGCCGCCATCGTTCGCTCTGCGATCGGCCTGGGTCACGATCTCGGGCTGACTGTGGTTGGGGAGGGTGTGGAGAACCTTGCGACCATGAGGCTGCTCAAGGCCTTCGGCTGCGACATTCTGCAGGGTAACTACCTGGGGCGGCCCATGCCGGCGAAGTCGGCCGCGCGACATATCGCTCGTCTCTCACGCGATGAGGATAGGGAGACAGACGAGCCCGAGTCGGTCCTTCCCGGCGCTCTTCTCGGCGCTGTTCCCCGCTCTCTACCCAGCTAGACCGAGTTCCTCCCGATGGCCACCGGCGCGCGGCGCGGGCCGGCACCGCTAGACCGGCCCCGCCGGGTCCGACGGCCGCGCGCCGGGACGCGCGCGGGGCCGCCATGTCTCCGCCCGGTCACCCTCTCTCCGCTCAGCTATCCAGGATGCGTTCCGCCTCTTCCTTGAAGGCGTCCATCACGTACGGGATGCCGGAAACCTTTGCCGCCTGCTCGGTCAAAGCAACCAGGTCCGCGCGGCTCACCGTGTCTAGACGGAAACTCCTCGCTCCCGCCATGAACTGAGTAAGGCCGGTGCGCAGCTTGTCGACAAAGGTATAGACGGCCACCGCGCCCAGAGGCATGTCATCCATACGTCTTCCGTATCTCTCTTTGAGGGTGGAGTAGGTCACGAAGATCTCCTCCGGTGACTGTCCGAACTTCTTCACCGTCGAAGGCAGCTCACTCCACAGGCCGGCCCGCCCCCCTGGGCGGACCACTCCCTCGATGTTTCCCCCTACGAAGCCGGGTATCATGAGGGCCCTGCCCATGCAGACAGCCTTGAAGTACGGGGCTCCCATGGCCAGAACCTTGAAGATGTGATCCTCGGTGGAGAAGCCGCCGGCCATGGCCAAGTCAGGAGTCCACTCACCCCGCGTGGCCAGCCGCTTGGTACATTCATAGGCCATGGCCTGCAGGAAGAACGTGGGTACCCCCCACTCCTCCATCATGCGCCAGGGGCTCATCCCCGTCCCCCCGCCGGACCCATCTATGGTCACCAGATCGACGCGGGCCTTCGAAGACCACTTGATGGCCCGGGCAACTTCCGGATAACCGTAGGCACCAGTCTTCAACGTCACGCGCTTGGCACCGACCGTGCGCCGGAGGTATTCAACGGTGCGCAAGAACTGGTCTTCCTCGATGAAGCCCAAGCGCGAATGCCGCTCGAATTCCTTGATGCCTCCCGTTTCGTAGGCCTGACGGACGGCGGGAAGCGACGGGTTTGGAGTGATGATGTAGCCGCGCCTTTGCAGCTCCAAGGCCCGGTCGAGATCCCGGATCTTGATCTCCCCTCCGATGCACTTGGCCCCCTGACCCCACTTGAGCTCGATGGTCTCGACCCCAAGCTTTTCCACAACGTACTGGGCCACGCCGAAGTTGGTGTCTTCGACGTTGAGCTGAACGATTACATCCCCGAAGTCCTCCTGCCACTCCTTGTAGATCTTGATACGACGCTCCATCTCGGGCGAGCTCTTGATCCTACCGTCCTTGGTGAACTCGGCCTCCGCATCGATCCCACAAACGTTCTCTCCCACCACCACCGAGATACCGGAGATAGCCGCCCCGATGGCGAAGCTTTCCCAGTTCTTGCGCGCGATGTCGGTCGAGCCGAGAGCTCCGGTAAATACGGGCATGCGCATACGCACCGGATGCGTATGTCCGTAGACGGCGGTGGTGTCGACCACCGGAAAGATGGCCTTGTCCGGGTTGGCTTCGTCGATGGCCTTCGCTCCCATGGCAAACCCAAGGATGTTGAGATGGGAGTAGTCGACGGGGAACTGCTTATCGGCCCCAGCGGTCATCTCCCCGAATGGGACCGGGTAGATGACCTCGCGCCCGCGAAACGACGATTTGAAGACATCGCAGTTGCCTTGGCAATCCGCCATACACCGCGTGCAGACTCCCGAGGTGGCCACATCTCGCGAACGGTTTCTCGTTTCCAGTGCCTCGCTCGATCCTGTGTGGGACAGATTCATCTGATCCAACCTCCTCATCGATGCGTTTGGGAGCAATGTGCCACTGGCCTGGGCTAGTGTGCTAAAGGCGAGTGAATAACATCCCAATTTCGGCGAAGAACTGCAAGACCCCGTGACAGGAGTTGAGGTCCATGCGGCCGCGTACCACCGCCTGCGGCGTGCGGTGGTACGCGCCACGCGCAAAGCGGCTTCGCCGAGGTGGAGCTGCCCTGACTGGAGTACCATATCTGCGATCGCCCGCACTTGAAGGGAATGGCTGCCATGAAGTTTTTCGTTACAGTGGACAGAGACGAGGATGGGATCTGGATCGCAGAGTGTCCGTCCATCCCCGGCTGCGTGAGTCAAGGCGCGACCCGAGAGGAAGCTCTCACCAATATCCGGGAGGCGATTGCCCTCTGCCTGGAGGTCCGTGCCGACCGTGGGCTGCCGCTGACGATAGAGACCAAGCAGATCGAGGTGGCCATCTAGATGCCGCCTCTGCCGACGCTGACCGGGCGCCAGACGGTGAGGGTGTTCGAGTCCCTCGGCTAGGAAGTCGTGCGTCAACGAGGCAGCCACATCGTCTTGATCAAGGAAGGCTCTTCGGCCACGCTGTCTGTCCCGGACCACCACACAATCGCCAAGGGGACACTTCGCGCGCTCATCCGGGGTGCGGATCTGACCGTTTCCGAGTTCGTCGTCGCGGCCGACGGGTTGTAGCGGGGGCAGGCTTTGCGGCCGCAACGCCGCGCTCAGACCCCCTTCCGCCCCGGCAGCCATGCCTTCCCTTCGGCATAGAGCTTCTCCACCTCCGGCCCCCGCACCCCGGGCAGACCTCTCTTTGCCACGAACCCCGCCCTGGGCTGTAGATAGGCCGGGGGCCGGTGGCATTCGGGGTAGACGCCAGCAGGTCTGGATCTAGCTTCAGCGTAGCGGCCGGAGCGACCGGGTCCAGGCGATCCTTTTCATAGATCAGTTAGCGACGACTCCCGCCGACGCCGGCTTCCGCAACAAACCTAGGTATGTCACCGCCGCAATCGTCCCCAGGAGTGGGAAGAGAGCCAGCAGCAGATATCCCCAGAGGTAGCCATGGCTGCCTATACCCTTTCCGTAGGCGTCGAGGAGCACTCCGAAGAGCCACGGAGCGAGCAGCGTCCCGACCAACCCGGTGAGATTCACGAACCCGGTAGCCACACCTATCTGCTCGGGACGGTCCACGATGTCCGGCACCAGGCCGAAGATGGCGGGGAAGAGAACCATGGTCATGAGGCCGGCAAGCGTCACACAGACAATGGGGAGCGCGAAACCGGGCCCCAACGGCGCAAGCGCCGTGACGACAAACGCGACCGCCAGTCCCGCCAACAGCACGAAGGCCTTGCCCCATCTGGCCATGGAAGCCGCTCCCAACGGGTTACCGAGAAGATACGCAACCCCCACGCCAGCGCTCACGTAGGCGGCCACGGCCAGGCTCGCTCCCCGCTGATCCTGGAAGAACAAGGGGGTCCAGGCCAGTAGCCCGCCCACAAGAGCCATGACTCCGATGTTCATGACGGCGAGCAAGAGAACCTTTCGATTCGCCGCCACGGCGCCGACCCCCCTCACCAGTGTCCCCAGTGACGGCACTCCTTCCGAGTGCTCGGGGAGCGCACGAACCGTCTTCTGGGCAAGGGCGACAAGCCCGACGATGACGGCGATGGCGGCCGAAACGAGGAACACCGCCCGGTAGCCGCCCGCTCGGTCGACGCTGGGCAGCACCAGCAGCCCAACGATGACGCCCAGGCCGTGGCCGCAGCCAAAGATGCCCATGCAGCGGGCATGGAAGCGCGCTGAGACCGCTTGGGCCATGAGGGGATTGCTGACCGGGATTATGGTCGCGCCGCCGATACCCTGCAGGAGCCGGGCGGCGACAAAGAGCGGATAGGAGGAGCTCAAGGCAAACATGATCGAACCAAGGGCCAGGCCACCAGCGCCGATGAGCAGCGTACGACCGCCCCAGCGTGCCGCCGCCAGCCCCATGGGTATGGCGCAAACTGCAAACGCCAGAAGGTACATGGACGTCAAGAGGCCGATCTGTCCGCCGGAAAAGGCGAATCTGTCCTGGAGCCCTTTCGTCGCCACCGGCATCTCGGTGATAACGAGGGAGTTCACAGCCATGAAGAGCATGAGCGAGAGGGCAAGTGAATCGGCTCCACGCCTCGAAACGATGCAGGTGGCGCCGTAATCGACCGTCTCGTTCATGTCCTCCAGCATAGCAGGAGGGGCGGGTCTACCTCACATGCCCTCACACCGCCGTCGCGTCCCCCTCCGTCGCCTCCCCGGCCGTTGCCTCCCCTGCCGTCGCCGCCCCGCCCAGCCAGGCCTTGCCTTCGGCGTAAAGCTTCTCCACCTCCGGCCCGCGCACTCCAGGCAGGCCTTTCTTTACCACGAACCCGGCCCTGGTCTGCAGATAAGCCAGGTGCCGGTAGCCTTCGGGATAGAGCGCAAGCAGGTCCGGATCTAGCTTCAGCGCAGCGGACGGGACAACCGGGTCCAAGCGATCCTTTTCGTAGATCGGCTGCCGCCGGACTATCCCCCAGCGGCCGTCTCGCTTCTCCAGAAAATCGTAGAAGCGTCCCCAGCAGATCACATCGGCAGGGAACCCATGCACCTCCGCCCGCTGGAGGATGGTCATCTTGGCCTGAGAGATGGCGCGCGTGCCTACGATGTCACATGTCCACCCGCCCAATTGGTGAAGGATGTTGACCCCGGCCTCGAATCCCATGCGGCTGACGGCGATGAAATCCTTGGCCGATCCCTGGAACCAGGTGGCCGTCATCCAGCCGTCGGCGGCCCAGACGGTGCGAAAGCGCTCCCAGTCGCCGGCGTCACGCCAGAGCGCCCAGTTCTGCACCGTCTCGATGATGGCGAACTTGTCCTCGATCTCCCGGATCTGTAGTTTGTCCTGATCGAGGTCGTTAAGCATGATCGTCTCCTTGGGCAGCTTGGTCATCCCCTGTGTGCCGACATACACCGTCTACGTGGGATTCTATCGTTGTCGTCCGGAAATGAGCAGGCGCGGGGCTTTGTTTGCCGGTCGACTCCCGCTCGTGTGGCGGCGAATCGAGTGATAGGCTAGGCGAAAAAGGACTCCAGGTGTTTCTCCAGAGAGGGCGTTACCGGAGGTTCCGGGCGTGAAAACCATCTACATGGACCTTCAGATCCCTCGGCTCGTGGCCAGCAAGGCCCTCGGCCGGCTGTGGTCCGGAGCTTACACTTCGCGGCTCGGGGCAGCGCGCTTTGCTAATCTGCCGGACTCACCTATCTCTCATCCCCATGCCGTCAGGGTCAAGAACCTCGTCTCACTCATCTGCGGGAGCGACCTTCACCTGCTCTTTGTAGAGATGGACCCCCGAATTGCGATTGCCGCCCTTCCCTCGGTCAAGCGCCTGTATCTCGGGCATGAGCTTTGTGGGGAGGTAACCGAGGTCGGGAGTGAGGTGACCAGGGTCAAGCTCGGCGACCGGGTGGCGTTTCAGTACACCCTGCCAAGCTGCGCCACTCAGGGCGTAGTAACGCCCTGTCCCCACTGTAACCTGGGACAGTTCCATCTGTGCGAGAACCAGGCCCTCGGCGGCGGGGTGTCCGCCGTGGGCGGTGGTTGGGGTGACCAACTCGTGGTTGATGAACACCAGCTCTTTCGGCCACCCCCCAGCCTAAGCAACGACCAGGTTGCCCTTCTCGAGCCCGCGGCCGTTGGCCTGCACGCCGTTCTTCTCGCCCTGCCTGAACCGGGACAGAAGGCTCTCGTTCTCGGCTGCGGCATCATCGGCTTGATGACTGTACAGGCCCTTCATGCCTTGAGCCCCGAGGCCCGGATCACCGCCCTTGCACGGCACCGGTTCCAAGCGGAGGCAGCCAAACGCTTGGGCGCCCAGGATGTCGACGTACCCCGGGACCCGTACGAGGTGGCGGAGGAAGTAACCGGCAGTCGCGTCTATCGCGGCCCCGCGGGAAGTATCATGCTTCTGGGTGGCTTCGACGTCGTCTTCGACTGCGTGGGCACAGATCGGTCACTGACCGACGCCCTACGCCTGGCCCGAGCGCGAGGCAAGGTAGTGGCTGTGGGGATCCAATACAAGCGATACCGGGCAGACCTCAGCCCTCTCTACTACCAGGAGGTCCAACTGCTCGGCTCCTGGGCTTACGGGGTCGAAAGCTGGCAGGGTGAGCGACTGGACGCCTTCGAGCTTGCTGCTCGCCTGGTGGAGCAGGACAAGATCATCCTCGACGGCTTGATAACCCATCGCTTCCCGCTCGCGCAATGGGACAAGGCGGTGATGGCGGCCGCCGACAAAAGGCGCCACCACTCGATCAAGGTAGCGTTTGATTTCTAGTCGAGCCGCTTGACGGTCACCTAGTCGAACCGCTTGGAAGTCACGAGGCCTGCCAAGTTCTCATGACTGCGGCTCCCATTGCCAGCCCTCTGCCCGGGGTCGCACGCGTCCAAGGCCGGGGAAGGGGAAGTGGAACAACATCACCAGCGACTGCTCCTGAGCCGCTGTACCAAGGAGAGTCCGCCTTGAACTTATGAGTTGGTCCGGCAGCATGTCGACCCCGGCGAACCACTCCGGTTCCTCCAGATGGAGTGGGTGGAGCACCAGATCCGATAGGCACAGCAACTCCTCCCGCGCCGAGGAAATGGCCACCGCGCTATGCCCGGGCGTATGGCCCGGCGCCGGCAGAATCTTGATGCCCGGCAGCAACTCCTTCTCACCATCGACCAGCTCGACTCGGTCCCCGATGGGGCCGAGATTCCGCCGGGCATAACCCAGAAGTATCTCCTTGCTATGCTCCGGGAGAACCGCTTCAGCTTGGCCTCCCATCCAGAAGTCCCACTCAACCTTGGACATTGCCCAATCGGCCTTGGGGAAAACCACGCTCCCGTCGGCGGCGGTGTTGCCCCCAAGATGGTCGGGGTGCGCATGCGTCAGAATGACCAGGTCGATCGCTCCCGGATCGACCCCGAGTGAGCCGAGGTTTTTGACCAGGGCTCCGGTGCGTGGACCAAGGGCGCCCGCACCGGTATCGATCAGCACCCGTTTGCCGCCGGCACTCACCAAGAGGCAGGTATATGGCGTGGTCCACCCCTCCCACTCGTCGAACGCCAGTCCGTGCTTGGTGAGGGCCGGGATAAGGCGATCTTCAGGTGCATTGACGAAGAGGAAATGAGGCGGCGCAGGAAACATGGGAGGTTCATAAACGAAGTTGCCGTCGATGACGGCCGCGCAGTCGAAGTTACCAACCTTGAACTGATAAATGGCGTCACTCATGGGTATCACCTCGGTTCCGCATCTGAGCGGCATGCTTCCCACTTCACTCTAAGCCTCCTCGCTCGCCACCGTCCAGAAAAGCGATAGTACCTGAGCGCACATCGGGGGGCGGGGTGTGCGGGGGCCGGCACAGGGGAACGGCCCCCTCCGGAGAACTCGTCTCAACAATTGGACTCATGAAACTCGACGGTAACACCAGTCTCCCCAAGGACAGCTACCCAGCCCGGCTGCTTCGCGCCCTCTATTCCGCGATCATTCCCGGTTTGGGGCAACTGGTCGCCGGTGTCAGGCAGCGCGGCTTTGTCCTTTTGGGAATATCCCTTGTTGTGCCGGTTGCCACGCTGGTCGTCCTCACGCAGGGTGTTGACGCCGTTCTTGCCTATCTGGTTCAGCCGAAGATCCTCCTCGCTTTGCTCGGCGTCAATATCGGAATCTTGATCCTGCGGAGCTTCGCCGTCCTCGACGCCTGGATGACGGCCAAATCCGGAGCCGCCAGGGCCGCTCGCCCACCTGCCGGGCGCAGGCTCCTGGCAGGCACGGGTTTGGCGCTGGTCCTGGTCTTCATGGCTGCACCCCACGCGGCGGCCGGTTACTACATAATGGTCTCCCACGACCTCTTGACCTCCGTCTTCGCGGGCGACGGTGACGGAAATGCGACGTCATCCACTCTGCTCACCTCCACCATCCCCAGTTCCACAATCCCCCCGTCGAGCCTCACTTCAGTCGCCTCCGGAGCCACGGTTACGTCCGGCACCTCAACCACCAGGCCCACGAATCCGCCTACCAGCCAGGGGACCACAACAACCTCTCTGGATCTGGGAAGCAACGGGCGGATGACCGTGCTTCTCATTGGCACCGATGCCGGCTACCGGCGCAGCGGAGCCCGGGCCGATTCCATCAACGTCGCGTCCCTCGACCTCGCCACGGGAGATGTGGCCCTGTTCGGCATCCCCCGCAACGCGGCAGAAACCGATCTGGGGAAAAAGACGGCCGGTGCGCTCAAGATGACCACCTTCAACGACATCATCAACGCCCTTTATGAGGTGGCCTCCGAACATCCCGAGATCGCTCCCAACGGTGGCGACCCCGGCGCCGAGGCCGTGCGGGAGAGCGCGAGCCTCATTCTGGGGATACCGATCGACTACTACGTGGTGGTGAACATGCTGGGTCTCGCGGACCTCGTGGACGCTTTCGGCGGAGTGGACATCAACCTGAGGACACCGCTTCACATCACGTATGCCCCGCTCGCGAGGGGGGAAGGCAAGACGTCTTACACCTTCCACGTGGGCGTCAACCACATGGACGGCCTCGAAGCGCTGGCCTACGCCCGCGACCGTTCCGACAGCGACGATTATGTCCGCATGGGCAGGCAGCGCTGCGTCCTCTTGGGGTTGCTCTATCAGAGCAGCGTATCGAAGCTCACCCTCAGATTCCCCAAGATCGCCGCCGCGATCAAGAAGAACGTGAAGACCAACATTCCGGTGGACGCTCTTCCCCAGCTCGTGCGGATGCGCAGCAAGATCAAGACGAACGAGATGATCGCCGTGGGATTCAGTCCCCCGGTCTACAACATTAGTCGCAGCACCCAAGGGACCGACGTCCTCGACATCCCCCTCATCCAGAAGACGGTGCAGACCATCCTGGAAAGTCCCGACAAATGGATCGCGGAGCACCCGGCGGCCTCCAAAAGCGGGTCCGACTGCTACAAGGTGAAGAAGTAGGCGGGAAGGCGGCGCTAACCCGGGCAGGCGCCGCTCACCGGGCGGCTCCGGCGACCCGAGGAGGCGCTTCTGGCCGGACGCGCTACAATCCAGCCATGTCGACTCAGGCCATCCTGCACTATCTCGCCGCCGCCCACAAGGCCAATCCCGATGCCGAGGTGTCCGGCTTGGAGTTGCAGCACGAATTGGGGTTGGATCAGGCGGCGGTGCAGAGCGGAGTGGCCGAACTGGCCCGCCAGGGCTTGGTGGAGTGGGACCCACTGCTCGCCAACATCTGGCTGAGACTGACGGACACGGGGATGGCCGCCGTGGAACGGGAAGCCTAGGCCACCCCTCCTCTGTACCTCACCGCGAGCAAAGCTATGTCGTCGTTGAGGACCCCGCCCGCAAACGCCATTGCGTATGTCAGGAGATGGGCCGGAATACTGTCTGTGCGTTCCTGGCACATCTCGCGGACGAAGGCCATCAGGCGCCGCTCGCCAAAGAACGCGCTTCCCCGACGTGCTTCCGTGAGCCCATCGGTGTAGAGAAGGAGCAGGCTTTCCGCGGGAATGATCACTTTGTGATCTCGATAGCGGGCCTCGGCAAATACCCCAAGAGGCAGGCCACCTGGAGCTTCGAGTGCACCCACGACGGGGCAGGCCAGCAGCGGCGGCATGTGACCGGCGGATGAATATGTGAGCTCGCCCGTCTCGACGTCGAGGAACCCCAGGAACGCAGTGACGAACCCGTTGCGGCCCTTGGTCACCAAGAGGCGGTTGGCTTCGCGCAGCACGAGATGCGGACGGCCGAACTGGTGGGCGAAAGCTCGGACGGTATCTTTGACCAGCGTGGCGAGCCGGGCAGCCGGGATTCCGTGGCCGGACACGTCGCCGATGAGGAGGCCGATCTTTCCATTCTTGGCTTCGAATACGTCGTAGAAATCGCCTCCGACCTTGGCGTTTTCGGTGGCCGAATGGTAAAGGTGGCCGAACTCCACCCCCGGAAGTGCGCGAGGGATGTCGAGAAGAGCCTCTTGAAGCTGGGCGAACAGCGCCTGCTGCTGACCCAGGAGGCGCGCCGTCTCCTCCTGCTCTGCCGCAAGTTCCTCCTGCTGGTCGGCGAGTTCCGCGTTCTGCGCGGCCAGTTCCTCGTTCATGGCGGCCAGCTCATCGGAGGCGTCGCGAAGCTGCTGCTCCATCTGGCGGCGCTCGGTGATATCCGAGAAGACTACTGCGAACTGGCCTTCCTGCGGCCGGTATGCGATCACCTCGTAGTGCCGATCCAGATCCCGGTTGTACTCCTCGAACCTCACCGGCTCGCCGGTAATCGCAACCTGCCCGTAACGCTCCACCCAGAATGGTTCGAGGCCGGGAAGCAGTTCCCGCACCCTCTTTCCCAGGACGTCGTCACGGTTGAGGCCGGTAAGCTTGGCAAAGGCCGGGTTGACCTCCAAGAAGCGGTAATCGCAAGGACTGCCATCTTCGTCGAGAATGATCTCGTGCACGGCGTGGCCACTCGTCATCTCCGTGAACAAAAGCCTGTAGCGCTTCTCACTTTCCACAAGCTCGTCGAGTGCCTTTTCCAGCCGGCTTCTCTGATCCCGGTTTTCCAGCAGAAGGCCGAGTGAGCCGGCGAAGTTGGCCACGAAAGGCTCGTAAACTGCGAACAGGGCGGGGTCACTGAGAGTCAAGACAACTTCTCCATACTCGCCGCGGCTGGTTGCGAGAGGCAGGCTCACCGGGCCGTCGCGGTCTGCGACGTCATGACCACCGGAGTCGATTGGGCCGCCGACGCCGCCTTGGCCACCGAGACCGCCGTCCGGTTCTGCGCGCCGGTCGTCTTCACCGGGGATACGCAGCTCCGCATGCCCCACTCCTGGAACGTCAGCCAGAGCAGCAGTCACGAATTCCGCCAAGCGTTGCTCGGGGAGGGCCTGGAGCACGTTTTGGGTGGCCAGCAGCCACCCCAGAACGCGAGCATCAGGCAGGGGCTCTGCTCCGCCCGGGTCCTGCATCCCTACCTCCGAGGCAGTGCCAAGAACTCATCAGGCCCTATGTAGAAGGGATTCTTGACCAGTTGACCCCGCGAGATCATCACCGGGTGTACCCGGAGGACGTCGAGAATGGTTGCCCCGTCGAAGAGCTTCGCATCGTACTGGCACACGGCGGTCACGGGAACTTTCTCCAGTGCCTTATTGAGCAAGGCCTCATACTCCACCAGACGGTCGGATCCTGGAATGCCGCGCACCGCCCAAGAGGTCTCCCCGGTGGCCCGCACCGCCGGATAGCCCTTGGCGACGGAATCGTCGTAGAGCGCGCCCCAGTAGTCGAACATCCTGTCGGGGATGAACTCTCCGCCCTTGCAGTAGACCGACTCGGCGTCCACCACAGAGAATCGGCCCTCGTCGGCCCCCGATGGTATCTCCACTCCCAGATCCGAGAGCCAATCGAGGAGCTCCCCAGGCTTCATGACATCCGTGAGGTAAAGGACGCGTTCACCGTCCCGCAGACCGGCCTCCAGGAATTTCGCCATGAGGTCTCGGCGCTCTTCCTCCGTCTGGTAGATTAGGCAGACATGAGCGCCCACAGGGAACGGCTCTTGGGTGAACCCCATGTCAAGTAATTCTCGACTCGTGCTCATGTGGCTTCCTCCGCATTTGTGCTGCTTGTGTCAAGCATAGCAAGTTGCTTGATTCCACGGAGCACGAAACGCCCCTGCGGCGTGACGGCGCCCTGTCCCAGGCCGGTGCGCCTCATCGACAGGCCAGGTTAGAGTTGGCCTACCGCTCCTCTTACGGCCGCCGATCCCCAGCGGCCGCTCCCGCCGCGGTCGGTCCCCCCGCGGCCCGTCCTGCGGCCGCCGGTCCCTCCGCGGCTCGGCACCCTGCTGCGCGGCGCCCCTTGCGAGAGTCGAGTACCTCGCGGACCATTCGCACCAGTGACTCGGGGGTGAATGGCTTCTGAATGTAGTTGACGCGGCCGTCGACGCCGCCGCCCTGCATGACCGCATCGCCCGTGTACCCGGACATGTAGATTATCGGAAGAGCGGGGCGCAGTTCGATCGCCCTTTGACCCAGTTGGTGTCCTTGCAGAGTTCCCGGCAGCACGATATCGGTGAGGAGCAGATCCACCCTCGAGTGACCGCCATTGAGGTGTAGCAGCCCCTCATCTCCGGTGCCCGCCGCGAGAACAGTGAACCCCGAGCGCTCCAGCGCCTGTCTGATGAGGCGGGCAACCGCCGGTTCGTCCTCCACGACGAGGATGGACTCGCCACCCCGCGTTCCTTCCGCTTCGCCCGGCGCTTCGGACAGCTTCTCAGGGGCCTTCTCTGCGCACGGCAGGAAGACGGTGAATTTGGTTCCCTGGCCAGGCGTGCTCTGGACAGTGATGTTGCCCCCGCTCTGCTTGACAATCCCATAGACGGTGGCCAATCCCAGGCCCGTACCTCTGCCGCGCTCCTTGGTGGTGAAGAACGGCTCGAAGATGCGTGCCATCGTCACGTCGTCCATGCCCACCCCCGTGTCCGAGACCGCGAGGGTGACCCATCGGCCGGGTGATGTCCCGGGATGGGCGCGGCAGTACTCTTGGCTCAGTTGAGCGTTGGCAGTTTCCACGGTCAGCTCTCCCCCGTGGGGCATGGCGTCGCGGGCATTCAACGCGAGGTTCATGACCACGTTTTCCATCTGACTCACATCCACCTCGGCCATAGCCAGGTCGGGAGCCAGTCGAGTGACGAGGTGGACGTCCTCACCCAAGGTACGCCGGAGCAGGCGCTCAATACCCGAGACCACGTTATTCAGGGTTACAACCTCGGGCCGCAGAGCCTGCCGGCGGGAGAAGGCCAGGATCTGTCTCGTGAGGTCGGCCGCTCTCGTCACTCGACTGGCTCCAGACCTGG
>JAMDEO010000121.1 GCA_023483915.1 Actinomycetota bacterium | reverse complement strand
TGTTGTTGTAGAAGAGGATCTTGCCCCGCTTCAAATCGTCGAGGGTGACCCTCGGCGCAAGGTTCAGGGTTGGCCGCTCCTGCTGGCCCCGTGGATCGATGATCCCGTTCAGTTGGTTGATCACACGCTTCTCCTTCGCTCGTCCGCGACCGTCCGGCTCCCCGCCTCCCACGCTCTAGTGGGTGCCGTACAGCACCACGCCCTGCTGCTGCAGGATGTCCTGGACCTCGGAAACGTCTGATTCCAGTTGGCGCGGCGTGACCCCGTTCTTCGCACACACCGCCGCCGCCACGCCTGCGGCCTGACCGGTGACCATCGTCTGCTGGAGATACCGCATGTACGGATCCCTTTCGGTGGAACATGGCTTCCCCGCCACAAGGAGACCTTCCACTTCCAGGGGAACGAGGCAGCGGTAGGGGATGTCGTAGGACCCGCCGTTCTTGGGCAGTCCGGTGATTTGCCACATCTCCATTTCGAGCAGAATAGTTTGTGCGCCGACCACATGATGCTTGCCCGTTGGGAATTGGCTCTTGCCTATCACATCCGGGAACTTGCGGGCCTCGACGACGTCCTCGCTGGTCAGCTTGTAGTCACCCATGATCCGGCGGGACTCACGCACCCGGGCCTCGGTACACACGCGCGTGAGATAGGCGTTCTCGAAGCCGGGCAGGTACGTCTTGATGAACTTGAGCGCCACGAGGATCTGGCGCCGGCCCTCGACCTCGATCGCAGTATAGTCACGCACATCGGTCGGATCACGGTTCGCCACGTGACTAGAGTGCTGGAAGTGGGCTTGCGTGCGGCCCCCATCGCGCGGGATCAAGAAGAAACCTACTCCGCTCATTCCGTGCCACTCACCGGTCTCCAGCCCCCGGGCGCACTCTCGACGAAACCCTCTGATATCGCCGAGTTCTCTGATATCGGTAACCTTGCGTATCCGTTCCATCAACTGGTCTCTAGTCAGATCTGCGTAGCCCGCCAGATCCTCCCAATCGAAGTTCTCCGGATCAGAAGTAATGTAAGAGACAACCTGGCTCCAATCCACACCGTCCATTGTGAAGGAAAGGGTGTGCGGCTGAATCTGGTCCTTAGGAACAATCTCGAATGGGGCGCCAGCGCGAACCGAGAGGTCTCCCTCACCGGTGCAGTCAATCACCACCTTGCCCATCACTGCCTGCCGGCCGGAGGTGTTCTCCACCACCACCCCAGTCACGGTATCGCCCTCTTTGATGGCATCGACGACGAGCGAGTGCAGGAGCAACTCGACCCCGCTTTCCGCCATCATTTCGAACATGAGCAGACCCCACCAGTCCGGATCCACATAGGAGAAAGTGTACGGCCCCCGGAACTCGGGTCGGATATGCGGCAGGGCGTGGCCGTCGGCGAGCAGCCGGGCATGCGTCTCTTCGATGATGCCCTTGATGATCTGCTCGCCACGCTCATTGAACAGCCAGGCGTACGCGAACCCGGGAGGCCCGGAGACGTTCATCTGTCCGCCGAGCGCGCCAAGCCGTTCGACTAGGACCGTCTTGGCCCCTGCCCGGGCGGCAGCAATGGCCGCAGCGACACCGGCTGTGCCGCCACCTGCAACGACCACGTCATACTCAGCGTAGATGTCCATCTGCGCATCCTCCTTGACCAATCGACCAGCGACACAGGCTTTCCCCGACAGTCCGCGCGACCTCGTCCATGCTGTTCACCTGGTAGTCGGGCTCGACTCCCTGCACCCCATGGGCGATGTGCTCGTCGATCGCCGGGCCGTAGAACCGGTGGGTCCACACGCCTTTCATGCCGAGCCACATGACTGCTCGCACGTCCCACTGGTAACCGGCGGTGTGAAGGATGTCAGGATGGTCGAGGTCGATGCCCAGCTGGCGCCCGGCAGTGTCGAGCACCCAGCGGTGTGCAAACGGGGGGGCTTCCGCGAAAGGCCTTTCCTTCTTCCCGACGAAGGCGGGAGCGAAGGGGGCCAACTAGCTACCATCACCTCGAGGCATTCGGTCTCCACGTTCGAGTAGACCGATTCGGCCCAGACGGGATCCCATTTCCACAAGGTGTCATTCGAATCTGCGAAGAGGGCCTTGGGCCGCGTGGTCTTCATTGTTGATTCTCCTGCTCCGCCGATGACATCGCTGTGCCATCCCACATCAGCCGTCGCGGCGGCAGGCCTTCGACGGCCGCTTTGGCACGCCATGCCTTGCCGATGCCGGTGTAGTCGCCCTCATCGATCGCCGAGCTCAGCCCTTGGGAAAGCCGGCGCTCTTCCTCGTTGCCTATCGGGCAATAAGCAAGACACCGGCCGCAGTAGAAGTGATCTACCGGGAAGATGCGCGGCAGACTTGGTTTCCAGCCATACTCGTCCCGGGCTTTGTCCACGTCTGCCCAGGTCGGATTGTCTGGCAGGGGAAGGTCTTCGGACCCCAGGCTCTTGGTTGTCAGACCCTCCACCGAGATGCGGCATTTCACAGTGTTGAGGCGGGCATATTCATAGGTCCTCTCGCCGATCTGCACGTGCGTTGACATGGTGGCGCTGATGGCGCCGACGGGGCAGGCCTGTCTGCAGACGCGGCATTGTGATCGATCGCAGAGTCCTGGCCCCGAGTACAGGGGGTCGGGGTTAAGCTCAGCCCTGGTGATGACACTGACCCATCTGACCCTAGGCCCGTAGTCCGGCGTGACAGCCAAGTTGTTCCACCCGAACTCCGCGAGTCCGGCCGCTACCGCCGCATGCCGGTGACTAAACGGCACGCCGCCGGCGCCCGGGCCCGAAGGTAGGGCCGTCGCCACGTGGCCGTGCCGTTCTAATAGATTCGCCATCTTATACGCGGCAAAGAGAAGCTGATAGTTGGGGGTGATCGAGTATGCTTGCGAAGCATAAATGCAAATGAGGTCACGCCGGCCTTCTTCGTGAGCCCGGTAAATCGCCTGGATGGCTCCCCATGACAGCCTCACTCCCATGACGATAACGGAGCGAGCCCCGGGAAGGATGTCTGTGGGTCGATACCCCTGGGGCGCGCCCTCGAGCCTATCCACTCCGGTCACGCCGACCAGGCTCATGTCGAGTGTGCTCAGAGCGTAGTCTTTTAGTTGCTGCTTCAACTCCATGCCGAGGAGCCTCCCAACCACGGGCTGAAAAAGGGGTACCGGTGCGTGCGGCTGCCTGATTCCCGCCGCAGGCGCCGGCGCCCCTATCGCTAGTTATGAGCTGCTTAGTCGAGTGCCCTGACGAACGCGAACTGACCCCCCTTCAGCTCCCAGGTGACGTCGCCACTTTTGACACCGTTGTGGTCACCCGGCGCATAGCTGAGAGTGGACCCTTGCATGGACGGGAAGTTCTTCAGAGCCTCCATCGCGTCCCGGGTCTTGGCTCGGTCGTCGCCGCCGACTTTCAGGCCCTCCCAGATAACCCGTAAAGCGTCGATAGCCTGGGCTCCCCACATGTCGAGCGGAGCCTTGTTCTTCGCCATCAACTCATTGTGGTACTCGACCATCTGTGCTTTGTTGGGGTAGCCGTCGGGCAGACCGGGCGCGTTGGTAGCAGCGTTGCCGACGACGAGCGCACCCTCGACAGCCTCAGGACCCATGGCAAACGTCGCCACGTGCGCCGTGACCGGGCCGCCCACGATCGGAGCCGTCAGGCCGAGGCCGCGAAGGCCTGTGTACATCTGCGGGAATTGGATCATCGCGCCCATGTAGAGCACGGCATCCGAGGGGTTCTTCTTCCATTCCGCGTAGATCTTGTTGCAGTACGGGGTGAGGTCAGTCTCGGCTAGAGAGACCTGGTCGGGCAGAATGTTGGCCGTCACCCCTGCGGCGCTGGCAATCGGTTTGAGTTCATCAAGTATCTCGATGTCCAGCAAGATTCCGTCGGCGATCCCTATGACGCTTTTCCAGCCTTGAGCTTTGATCTCGTTGAGGGTAGCTTGGGCCCAAACTGCTCCGTGAGCCATGACGTAGAACAGCCACTTCCCCTTGTAGAGGTTGGCTTGCATGTTCAGGGGCGATGCCGCTGTGACAGAAGGCATGCCGTACTTCTCGACTACTGGGAAAATCGCCGCGATCTCTTCCGGGGGATAAGTCATGAAGCACGCATCGATCTCTTCGTTCGTGGAGAGCTGCGTGGCATTGTTCGCTGCCGTGACCGGGTCCGACTTGGTGTCCAATTCGACCAGCTCGATGGTCCTACCGTTGATGCCCCCCGCGGCGTTCTGGTGTTCCAGTTCGAGCTTGAGCCCGATATAGGTCCCCGACCACGCAGCGCTGTTGATGCCTGTGTACGGAGCGGTCACGCCCAGCTTGAAAGGTGTCCCGCCTGCGGCCACGGTGGTAGTGGCACCGGCCGCAGTGGTCGTCGTGGCGCCACCAGCCGCGGTGGTCGTCGGTCCTGCCGTGGTCGTAGCGCCCGCGGTCGTCGTGGTCGTCCCTCCTCCGCAGGCCGCAAGCAGGCCGCCCAAGCCGCCTCCCACACCGATCACCGCGCCGGTGAGTCCCGCATACCTCAAGAACTCGCGCCGGCTGAGCGCCCTATTGTTGAGCGATTCCTTCTCTGGAGTTTCCCGTGCGTCCTTTTCTGTCATTTCTGCCCCTCCTTGTTCTGGTCACCAATTCTGGTCCGTCGTTTATTCCGAACGAAACCTGGACTGAGCCCTCCACTCCTAGCGATTGTCAACTACCCCCTTTCCCATTGCGCCCCCCGGGCCGATCGTGTTAGCCCCGCCAGCGTTCCTACCGCTTGCCGGCCTACCGGGCCCCCAAGTAGACATCGTGCAGGCGAGGGTCATCAGCCACTTCTTCCACGGCGCCGGAGAGCACCACGCAGCCCGCTCGCATACATACAACGCGGTGCGCAAGGGACAGAGCCATTTCCGCACTCTGCTCTACGAGAAGCATCGTCATCCCCTGCTCGTTCAGCTTGGCCAACGCCTCGTATACGTCCTTCACGATCAGGGGCGCCAGACCCATCGAGGGCTCGTCCAACAGCAGGAGGCTGGGGTGACCCATCAGCGCGCGGCCGATCGCCACCATCTGCTGCTCTCCACCTGACAGCGTCTTCGCCATCTGGTCCCGGCGTTCACGCAACACGGGCAAGAGATCGTAGACGTAGGCCAGATCCTCGTCGAAGCCTTTGCGCCAATTCCGCTTTCCCGATGCGCCGATCAAGAGGTTGTCTTCGACGGACAAGGTGGGGAAGAGCCGGCGACCCTCCGGTACCTGGCATATACCACGCGCGACCACGCGCTCGGCCGGGAGTGAGGTGATGTCTTCCCCGTCGTGGACGATGGTCCCCGCGCTCGGCCGGAGCAGTCCTTGGATCGTGTGCAGGAGGGTGCTCTTGCCGGACCCGTTGGCCCCCAACACCGCGACTACCTCTCCCCTCGGGACACTGACGCTCACGCCATGAAGCGCCTGGATAGACCCGTAGAAGGTGACAAGGTCTTCAACCACCAGCACGTCTTCGCCCGTCGCCTTCTCTTTGCCGCGAGTGGCACACACGCTCTCCTAT
>JAMDEO010000153.1 GCA_023483915.1 Actinomycetota bacterium | reverse complement strand
AGTTGAGCTCATGCTGAAGAGTAAGGAAGCCGAGACGATTTCCGCTCTTGAGCGGGCTCCCTCCAAGGGGAATGTAGTGCTTGCTGTAGACGGTGCCGCGGTCACCACCGACAGGTTCAGCCACCCGTGGAAGGGCTGCATCCGTGTGGCCTTCAGCGATGACGCGCCGGGTTGGAGGCGGGTGTTCGCGGCGTGTGTTCAGCTGGCGGCGGATCGGCTCGTGGGACTGGGCAGGCGGTATCCGGTATTGCGTAGTGCAGCGGCGCAGCGCCTCATCTACCGTACCGCCGGCCAAAACGCGTTGATTGGGGTGGTCTTCGTCCTGCCGGGTGCAGACATGCCGGCGATGACGCTCAATCAGCTAAAAATGCTTCTCTACCTTGCCGGGATCTACGGGCAGGAAATCAACTTTGATCGGGCCATCGAGCTCGCCGGCATCATCGCCGCCGGCGTCGGTTTTCGGGGACTCGCCCGCAGACTCGTGCCTCTGGTCCCGGGGTTTGGCTGGATCTACAAGGGCATCGTCGGCTATTTAGCGACCCTCGCGGTGGGAACGGCAGCTATGAAGTATTTCGAAGTGGGCGCGCCGGCCGCGACGAGCAAAGCTGCCGGCTTGGTGGGCAGCCTCAGGCGTTGAGGGACACTTCAGCCAAGCGGTGCTACTTCGATATCCTCTCGAGAATCCGCCAACCGGCGCGTCTTGTCGGAAACGAATTCGGAGCCGGCAACGGATTCAGCGGAAGGCCAGATGAGCTTCGCGTGGTTCTCGCTTTCCCAGACGTCTATGAGATAGGCATATCAAACCAAGCGATCCAGATTCTCTATCACTTGGCCGCAAACGTGGAGGGTGTCGAGGTCGAGCGGACGTACCTTCCCTGGGTAGACGCAAACAAAGAGATGAGGAATGCCGGCATCCCCCTACTTACGCTGGAAAGCTGGGTGCCGGTGACGTCGGCAGACATCCTTGCCCTTACTCTTCAGCATGAGCTCAACTACACCAATGTTCTCGAAATGCTGGATCTCGCGGGAGTCCCGCAACTGGCCAGCGACAGGAGGGATGAGCATCCCTTGGTGGTTGGCGGCGGCCCCGCAGTGGCGAATTTCTTGCCCATGGCCCCGTTCCTCGATGCCGTCGCAGTGGGTGACGGGGAAGAGCTCTTCCCGGAGATGTTGGCAGAACTGGTCGCATCCAAGCGGAGAGGCGAGCCTCGCCCGGCCGCACTTCACAGGTTGAGCCTCATAGAAGGAGTGTTCGTCCCAGGGATCAGCGCCACGGTGACTAGACGGGTACTCCGACGGTTGGAGGGGGCCCCGTATCCCGCATCCTGCCTGGTGCCGCTCATGGCAGGCGTGCACGACCGGGCTTGGATCGAAGTCATGCGTGGCTGCTCCCGCGGCTGCCGGTTCTGTCAGGCGGGTATGTGGTATAGGCCCGTGCGGGAGAGATCGCCGGCAGAAATCACCGCAATGGCGAGCGCGCAGCTGGAAGCGACCGGGTACGAAGAGCTTGCTCTCGCCTCACTCTCTACCAGCGATTACTCGGCGCTTGTCGTGGTGCTTTCGGATCTGGCGCAGGCTCATCCGGACACAAGGATATCCCTTCCCTCGCTGAGGGTTGACAGTGCCTCAATGCGGCTGGCCCACCTCACCTCTCCTACCGGCGCGTCTGTGACTTTGGCTCCAGAGGCGGGCAGCCAGCGCATGCGCGACATCATCAACAAGAACGTCACCGAAGCCGAGATTCTGGCGGGTGGCGAGGAGGCGTTTCGCAGCGGCTTCACCACTCTCAAGCTGTATTTCATGATCGGCTTGCCGCTGGAAGACGACGCGGATGTGGAGGCCATCGCCGACCTTTGCCTGCGCATTCGGGACCTCGGCCGTTCGGTGCTCGGACCCAAGGCGGGACGGCTGCGGCTGAGTATCAGTGTGAACAACTTCGTGCCGAAGCCTTTCACTCCCTTTCAGCGGGCGGCGATGGCGCAACGGGAGACCCTACGGCGCAGGCAAGATCTGCTCCGCTCGCGGCTGCGCCGGCCCGGAATGCGGCTGGCCGTTCACGATGTGGACAAGAGCTACCTCGAGGCAGCCCTCGCGCGGGGTGGGGAGGAGATGGCGGCCGTTATATTGGAGGCTTGGCAGCACGGGGCGCGATTCGACTCATGGAGCGAAGAGTTTCAGGGAGTCGCATGGAGGCAGGCCTTCGAGATCTTGGGCACCGCGGCTGAAGAGTTGGCTACGAGATGGCTCCAGGAGGACACAAGCCTGCCTTGGCAGGTGATCCAGGGAGTGGTGGCCGATTCCTATCTGAAGGAAGAATGGAGGCGGGCTGCATCCGGGCTTACGACCCCGGACTGTCGCGAGGGCGAATGCGGCAACTGCGGCGCTTGTTTGCCCGGAGTGGCTATTGACCTGGCGGGCACGTCGCCGCAGCCGGAAGCACTTCTTGGCCAGATGACTGGCGCCGATCCGGACGTCCTCGAGCACAGCCGGGCAATCCCGGCCGAACCGGGGATGCTACGGTCTCCTGGGGTCCCGCGGTCTGCTCCCGCGAGGCCGCAAGTGCCTGCGGCAACGGGAGGGAGATACCTTCTCACCTTTGCCGTGAGGGACAAAGCCAGGTTCATCGGCCATCTCGACAAACTGGAGGTGTTCCGCCGCGCCGTCCGGCGCGCGGGAGGATGTCTCGCTCTTTCGGGTGGGCTTCGTCCCAAGCCTCTTCTCAGCTTCGCGTTGCCCCTAGCTGTGGGTATGGAATCCAGGGAAGAGTTGTGTGAATTCGAGCTCGCCGCGTCCCCGCCCGGTGATTTTGGAGAGAGGCTTGCGCAGACGCTGCCGACCGGAATCGAGGTGTTATCCCTGGAGGGATATGAAATAGCCCGGCGCGCGGCCGCGCGGGTAAGAGCTGCCGAGTATGAGGTGGAGGTCGAGTGCGCTCGAGGCGATGACGTGACCGTATTGCTGACCTTCGCCCTTGAGCGATTCATGGCGGCAACCGAGGTGCCGCGACAGGAGGAGAGGAGGGGGCGAACACGTGTGGTCGACGTCAGAGCTCTTATCGAAGACCTCGTTTGGGAATGTGAGGAATCCGGTATCCACAGGTTCAGCTTTCGGATAGCAGTGACCCCCGCGGGGTCGGCACGGCCGGAGTGGATTGTCGAGGCCCTAGAACGTCTTGCCGGCATCCGGCTCAACATCTCGCGGATCACCCGCACTAGAGTGGTGCTCACATGAAGAGGCTCCTTATGTCGAGGGACCGTCACGAAACCCGTGTGGCCTTGCTGGACGGCCAAGAGCTTTCCGAGTATTTCGTGGAGCGACCCAGCCATCCGTCCTTGGTCGGCAATATCTACAAAGGCCGGGTCGAGAACGTCTTGGCGGGAATGGATGCGGCCTTCGTAGATATGGGGGTCGAACGCAACGGCTACCTGTTCGTGGAGGAAGTGACGGCCTCCGACGCCGGTCCCAGCGGAAGTCGGAAGATCACCGACCTTCTACGCGCCGGGAGAGAAGTTCTGGTCCAAGTGGTGCGTGACGGCATGGGAGGCAAGGGCCCGCGCTTGACAACTCAGATCGGTCTTGCGGGACGCTATCTGGTCTTCATGCCCGGGGCCTCTACCTGCGGCGTGTCCCGGCGTCTTGAGGACAAGGAGCGGGACCGGCTGCGGATCATCGGGGGCGCACTCAAGCCGGATGACGCGGGGCTGATCATCCGGACTGCGGCGGAAGCGGTCTCGGCCGACGCCATTGAGCGCGACCTCCGTTTTCTCCAGCGAGTATGGGCAGGAGTGGAGCGACGAGCCGAGACCTTGATGGCGCCCGCACTGGCGTACAAGGAAGCAGAGCTTGCGATTAGGGCGGCGCGCGACCTCCTTGCTCCGGATTTTGCGGAGGTACTCGTTGACGATGATGACCTGATGCGGCGCCTCCGGAACTACATCCGCGCCGTAGCCCCCGAGTTGGTGGATAGAGTGTCCCGCTACGAGGGTGAACGGCGGATGTTTGATCAGTATGGCATCGAGCCTGAGGTCAAGAAAGCCCTCAGCCGCCGGGTCGAGCTGCCCTCTGGAGGGTATCTGGTGATCGATCATACGGAGGCTATGGCGGTCATCGACGTGAATACCGGCCGTTTTGTAGGCCGACGCTTTCTCGAGGACACTACTCTCAAGACCAACTTGGAAGCCTGCCGGGAGATCGTGCACCAGCTGCGCTTGCGGGACATCGGGGGGATCATTGTCATCGACTTCATCGACATGACGGCCAAATCGAATCGGGATGCCGTGCTGGCGGCTCTGGAGGCTGAGCTGGCTCGCGATCGTACCAAGACATACGTGGTCGAGGTATCGCCGTTGGGGCTGGTGGAGATGACCAGGCAGAACGTTACAAGGGGGCTGAGAGAAGTCATGACCTACACCTGTCCTATGTGTCGGGGAGAGGGGCGAGTGTTGTCCGATGAATCGGCTTTGATGGCAGTGGAGCGTCGCTTGGAAGCCCTGGCCGGAATCACTACGACTCCGGGATTGCGAGTGGAGGTGCACCCGCGCATGGTCTCCTTGTTGACCGCAGGGAGGCCCGCTCCCGTGGAGCGAATCAAAAGAAGAACAGGCCACTTCTTCCTTCTGTCCGCAGCCGATGAGTCTGTCCCCCTCGACCACGTCGCCTCGATTCCAGACTAAGACCTGGGTCTTCGCCTGTGTTTGCTGAGACGTCGTCGCAAAACGGGGTCGTAAGCGGACACAGGCGCAGACCCTGGCTGGCAGGCTCCGGACAAGCTTGCTATACTGCTTTGCTTGCGGCTGCGGCATGCGCCGTAAGTAGGTTCCAGTGGAGAAGATACTAGGAGTCGGGATGTTCGCGATCGTCAAAGTCGGCGGTAAGCAATACCGTGTAGAAGAAGGACGGGAGATCGTAGTCGACCGCCTTAGTGCCGCCGAGGGTTCAGTCGTGGAGTTCCCTTCAATGTTGGTGGCCGATGGCAATGAAGTCCGGTTGACGCCGGATGCTCAAGCTACTGTCACGGCCCGCGTGGTCGAGCACTTTCGTGGACCCAAGATTTCTATCTCGAGATTCAAGCCCAAGCGAGGGTGGCACAAGAAGGCCGGATTCCGCTCGGGTCTCACACGTCTCGAGGTGCAGAAGATCGCGTAAAGCTCGATTCATTCTCGAATCGAGTTCGAGGGAAGGGACAGCACATGGCTCATAAAAAAGGCGGCGGCAGTTCGCGCAACGGCCGCGATTCAAACGCCCAAAGGCTGGGCGTAAAAGCGTTCGCGGGCGAACAGGTCAAGGCCGGCGCGATCCTTGTGCGCCAGCGTGGCACGCGTTTCCGTCCGGGGGACAATGTGGGCATCGGCTCTGACGATACTCTTTTCGCGAAGGCCGGGGGCAGGGTTGTCTTCAGCGTCGGCAAGGTCGGTCGTGTCATCAGCGTAGTCACGGAGTAGCCGCTCGCGGCACTACGCGGCCGGACTTATTTCTCGTTTCAAAATGAAGTCGCGGCCACCTAG
>JAMDEO010000115.1 GCA_023483915.1 Actinomycetota bacterium | reverse complement strand
TCCGCAGTGGGTCATCGCACCGTGCATGGGGGGAGCTTCTTCACTGCCCCGGTACTAATAACGCCTGAGGTTATCGCCAAGATGGAGGAGTGCGCTCCACTCGCTCCCCTGCATAATCCGCCCATCATTCTAGGAATCAAAGAGGCACTGCGGGTGCTTCCCGGTATCCCCCAAGTCGCGGTCTTCGACACGGCTTTTCACACAACCATCCCAGCGAAAGCCCACCTTTATGCCCTGCCTTACCGCTTCTATACCGATCACGGTGTGAAGCGGTACGGGTTCCACGGGAATTCCTTTCAATACGTGAGCCGGAGGGTAAACGTTCTTCTTGGCCGACCAGAGCACAGCAAGGTTGTTATCGCTCACCTGGGCAATGGGGCGAGTATCGCGGCGGTTCAAGACGGCAAGTCTGTTGATACGAGCATGGGACTTACCCCGCTCGAGGGTTTGGTCATGGGCACCCGGCCCGGCGACGTCGACCCGGGGATCATCCTCTACCTGATGCGGGAGCTGGGCCTGGGCAACAAAGATGTAGACCGCATCCTCAACAAGGAGAGCGGCCTCTTGGGGGTCAGCGGAGTCGGCAACGACATGCGCGATGTTCTCGCCAAGGCCGCCGCCGGAGACGACCGCTGCGGAATGGCCCTCGACCTGTACGCTTATCGGCTGAAGAAGTACATTGGGGCCTATGCGGCGGCGATGGGAGGGCTGGACGCTCTTGTGTTCACTGCCGGAATCGGAGAGAACAGTCCTGAGATCCGGGCTGCGGCGTGTGAGGGTCTGGAATTCCTCGGCATCGAGATAGACGAAGCCCTCAACGGAGAGACTCGCGGCGTAGAGCGCGATATCAGCGCGGCGGACTCGCTGGTACGCATCCTCGTTGTGCCCACCGACGAATCGCGGCTGATAGCCGAGGAGACGGTGGAGGTGCTCAGACGTGAGGGGCCGAATATCGTTGCCTGAGGCATTGCTTTGAGACGCCGTTCGTAAGGAGGCAGCGTGTTCAAGTACCTTTTCTCCCCCTTCAGGGTCGATGGGCTCGACCTCAAGAACAGGCTGACGATGGCGCCGTTGTTCCTCGGGTACGCCGGCGAACGGGGCGTGGTGACGCCCGCTCTTCTGGAGCACTATCGACTGATGGCGCGAAGCGGGGTCGCGCTGGTCATGGTCGAGAATGCGAGCATCGACCATCCGGCCGCGAGCGGATCCATTCGGGAGTTGCGCGCTGACACCGACGAGTGTCTCGAAGGTCTCGCCCGGTTGGCCGACACGATAAAGGGCGAGGGCGCTCTCGCCGGACTTCAGCTCAATCATGCCGGCCACTATGCCCACGCAGCGGCAGAGCCGGTCGCGCCGTCCGCAGTCGAGGCCTTCGGCCGGATGCCGCGGGCCTTAGCGCCGGAGGAACTAGGCCGCATAGCGGGGCAGTTCGCCGAAGCGGCCCTGCGCGTCCAGCAGGCCGGATTCGACATGGTCGAGCTCCACGGCGGCACAGGCTACCTGTTGGCCGAGTTCATCTCTCCCAGAACAAATAAACGGCAGGACCAGTACGGCGGTTCTCTCGAGAACCGCTGCAGATTCCCTCTGGAGGTCATCGCGGCCGTCAAACACGCAATCGGGAACTTCCCCGTGGGTTACCGCTTTCTCGCCGACGAGTGGTTGCCCGACGGCCTAAGGCCGGAGGAGTCGCGGCGGGCCGCCAAGCTGCTTGCGGGAGGTGGCCTCGCTTATTTGTCGGTGATGGGTGGGGTCTACGAGTCCTTCAGGCTTCCCCAGGTGGCCGAGCAAGGCAGAAACCCTGGCTATATGGTCGAACTGGCGGCGGAGGTGAAGGCAGCCGTTGATATCCCCGTCATTGCTGCCGGACGCATCAACTCGGGTGTTCTTGCCGAACGGATACTCGCCGAGGGCAAGGCGGACCTCATTGGGCTTGCTCGTGTCCTCTGGACCGACCCGGAATGGCCCGCAAAGGTCCTGGAAGGGCGGGAAGACGAGATCATCCATTGCGACTGCGAGGACGCCTGCAACAAGGCGGTGGCCGCGCAGAAGCCGGCGATCTGCGCACGCTGGCCACGTGAGAAGCTGACTGCTTGGAAGGAAATGGTCCGTTAGTCCCAGAGCGGAGCCATCCGGGAGGAAGCCTTCGGGCCGCTAGAGCCTGGGGCCCAGACCCCGAGCGGAAGGCCAGCCCGAGCGGAAGGCCAGCCCCCGCGCGGCGGCCACCCAGTCGCAGACCCTGTTGAAGACGGGAACTCCTTGTGCCTCAATGGCTGCGGCCATGCGTTGCGTGAAGGTGCCGCCCGTGGCTCCGCAGAGGATGGGCTTTTTCGCACTCCGATACAGCCGGCCCAGCTTCTCCGGGATGTCTTCATTGAGCGGGGCGTCTTGGAAGACCAGCCAGGGCATAACGATGTCCACCGAGGGATCGTCGAGCAGCGCCTGAATCCCCACTTCGTAGTCCATGCTGCTGCCCGAGCCTGTGATATCGAGCGGGTTAGCCACGATGTAGAAGGAGGGGTATTGGCCATCGAGATTCTCCAGCGTAATGGACGCGAGCTCCGCGAGCTGCAAACCATTTGCGGTCAGGACGTCCAGGGCCTGCACCGTCGTACCTATGCCGTTGCCGACCATAGCCACGCGGGGTCCGGCGGCCTGTGGTTGCATAGCCAGAGCCTTGGAGACGGCGACAAGCTCCTCGTAGGTATCAACCGCGATGACCCCGGCTTGGCGAAACGCCCCTTCGACAACCTTGTAAGAGCCGGCGAGGAAGCCGGTATGGGTAAGAGCGGCCTTCGCCGCCGACGGTGTCCGGCCGGACTTGAATATCACTACCGGCTTGTGCGCGGCCGCCGATTTCGCCGCCTCTAGAAACCCGCGTCCGTTCTCGAAGCCCTCCACGTAGAGAGCGATGACCGCGGTCTCCGGATCTCCTGCCAAGTAGGACAGGAGATCAGCTTCATCGACGTCGGCGCGGTTTCCGTAACTGACGAACTTGCTCATCCCGCAGGGAGCCATAGCCTCGAGGAAGGCGATCCCGGTGGTGCCCGACTGGCTCATCATGGCCACCTTCCCCGTTGGGGGACGGGTCATGCGGCTCCGGGGCTGGAAGAAGGTGTCCAGGCGCGTCTTGCCATCGAAGACGCCGATGCAGTTAGGGCCGATGACGCGCACGTCGAGCTCCCCGGATAGTTGACGCACCTCGGCCTCGATCGCCGCCCGCTCACCCCCAAGCTCTTTGCCGCCCCCCGAGACGACTACCAGATTGTGGACGTCCTTCGCCGCGCACTCGCGCATGAGGCCGGGGACCATCGCTAAATCGACGGTGCAGACCACGAGTTCCACCGGCTCGGGGATGTCCGTCAAGGTGGCAAACGCCGGCAGCCCCAGAATGGCGTCGCGCCCTGGGTTCACCGGAAACACTTTTCCCAGGTAGTCGGAATTCGCCAGACTCTCCAGAACTGCATAGCCGATCTTGCCCGGCGAGGCTGAGGCCCCAACTACCGCCACGGATTCGGCCGCGAAGAAGGTGTCGAGGTGCGCCGTATTGACCGGCCGGAAGACGCGCTGCGGCTCTGTGGGCATCACGGGAGGCGCACCTCCTGGCGGTTGTCCGGTGGCGGCCGGGGCTGCATCCGCCTGCCGCGGCACCACGCCGGCTGCCTTGCCTCGCACCAGCTTGAAGTCGAGGACCCTATGCTGGCGGTCCCAGACCACGATGGGGTTGAAATCTGCCGATTCCAAGTCGTCTCCGAGTTCTAACCCGAAGCGCGCCGCGCTCATGAGCAGATCAACCAGCATCTCGGTCTGGACAGGTGACTGCCCGCGGTATCCGCGGAGAATCCGGGCCCCCCTGGTTTCTTCGATCATCTGGGCGGCATCCCCGGAGGTGATGGGGAGGACGCGAAAACTTACGTCTTCCAAGACCTCGGTGAATATCCCCCCTAGACCGAACATGATCACCGGCCCAAACTGCGCATCACGCTTGAGGCCTATGATGATCTCGAAACCGCCGGTGATCATCTCCTCGACCCAAACGCCATGCACCCGCGCCTGGGGTGCCTTTTCCGTTGCCGCCCGCATGATCCGCCGGAAGGCCGCGGTCACAGCGTCCGCGTCACCCAGCCCCAGTTCTACTCCGCCGATGTCCGTCTTGTGCAGAATCTCCGGCGACTCCACCTTCAGAGCCACGGGAAACCCGATTCCGAGAGCGAGAGATACGGCCTCCTCTTCGCTGCCCGCCAGGCCGGCGCGGGGCAGAACAAAGCCGTAGTCTGCCAAAGTGCTGTTTGACACTGCGACTCCAAGAACTCGTGAGGGTGCAGTCAAAGCACCAGGAATTCTACTAGAATCTTCCTAGACCCAAGTCTGGGCCGCCTTGCGCCGTCCAGATCCAATTCCAAGAGGTGGTTCACGTGCATGAGACTCGCGTCGTCAGGTCAACTGCCTGGTCCCCCGGTCCCGGCTGTCATGGAGGCTGCGGTGTCAAGTTCTATGTCGAGGATGGCCGGCTCGTCAAGGTAGAGGGGGACGAGGACCATCCGTACAGCCACGGGCGTCTCTGCGCCCGCATGTTGGCACTGACCCAGTTTGTCTATCACCCGGACCGTTTCACCCATCCTCTCAGGCGGATCGGCGAGCGGGGGGAGGGAAAGTTCGAGACCATCGGCTGGGATGAAGCGTTCGATACCGTCGAGCAGCGCTTCAACGCCATAAAGGCTGAGCACGGTCCCGAATCGGTAATGTTTGTCCAGGGAACCGGCCGCGACATCGGCGGTCCTATCTCCTTTCTCTGTTATTCCTTCGGAAGTCCCAACTGGGTGCAACTCGGTCTCGCCGGCCACTCCTGCTACACGCCCCGGCTTGGCGCCATGATGGCTACCCACGGCGACTACGCAGTACTCGACGCCGGCCAGTTCCATCCCGACGGCATGGACGACCCCGAGTACCGCGTGCCCGAGATCATCCTGATATGGGCGCAGAACCCGGCCGCCGGCTGTCAGGACGCCTTCTACGGACACTGGGTTACCGACTGTATGAAGCGAGGATCCAAGCTCATCGTGGTCGATCCGCGCTGGACGTGGTTCTCGTCCCGAGCCGAAAAGTTTCTGCAGCTAAGACCCGGCACCGATGCCGCCCTTGCTCTCGGCATGATCAACGTGATCATTTCTGAAGGTCTCCACGACAAAGATTTCGTGGAGAACTGGACCTACGGCTTCGATCAGCTCGCCGCCCGCGCGGCCGAATACCCGCTCGACCGAGTCGCTGAAATCACCTGGGTGCCGGCCGACGACATCGCCGCTGCGGCGCGCATGTATGCCAAGGCGAAGCCGGCGGCGGTGCAGTGGGGTCTACCCGTCGACATGGCCCCTTCGGGCACAACGGTTTCCCAGGCGGTTGCGCACCTCTGGTCGATAACCGGCAACCTCGATGTGCCCGGGGGCAACGTCATCGCGAAGCCGGCTTTCGGCGTGACAACCTACCCTTTCTCGACGCAGGAGTTGCACTCGCTCTATGGCGAGGAGCTCGTCAAGCGGATGCACGAGAAGCCGATCGGGGCGCCGGAATTCGCTATGCCCCGCAACTTCCGGGGCTGG
>JAMDEO010000199.1 GCA_023483915.1 Actinomycetota bacterium | reverse complement strand
GGTTCGAGGACCTCCCCGACGGCGTCTACTCCTTGGAACTGCAGGCCGACGGCAAAGTGACGACCTTCACCGACCTCAACACTGCTGAAGCCGACATCAATTTAGGAGATATTCCGCTAACGTAATAGCGCCGGCATACCAGATAGTTCTCACCGGGGCTCCAGCCTTTAGGCTGGGGTGGGGTCGTTAGACCGAGGCCGCAACGTGCTTTGCCGCAAGGTAGGCGAACGTGAATGCGTGGCCAATGCCGCTGCCTTCGATCTGTGGGGGGTAGACCATCCCATAGAAGCTGCCGGCGTTATTGCCAACCGCGTAAAGACCGGGGATTACCAACCCTTTCTTGTCGAGCACCTGCATGTCGGCGTTGATCTTCACTCCTCCCCTGGTGCCCGTGATAGCCGCCCCGATGCCGGCCGCATAGAATGGCGGCGTGTCGATCGGCCGCATCCATATGGCCTCTTTGAGGCAGTCGTCGTCGTGTCCCTTGGCGCAGAGTTCGTTGTACCTGGCGATGGTCGCTCTGAGATTGTTAATCGGAACCGCTATCCGTCCGGCAAGGGCCTCAATGGTGTCCGCCTTCATGGTTATCCCCTCCCTGAGGTCGATCTCGATCTGCTCCGGGGTGTTGCGAGACGCCGGGGTTTTCTCAGGGATCATCGGGAACTTCGTTTGCCAGGCGCTGTCCCACAGAGACCAGACGTAACCTTGCGGCATGCCGATGGCGGCCACAGCGTTCTGCTGGAAAGGAAGGTTCTCGTTCGCATAGCGATATCCGGCGATATCCACATAGAGCATGGGCATCGAGGCAACCGCGGGACACCACCACCAATCCATGTATAGCGCCCAAAACGGCTCATCGGGATGGAGATTCTTGCCCGTAATCGATTGTCCCGGGAAGATGTCGCCGGCAACGATCTGATCCATGTCTGCACCGACCCAGATCGCCATCTTGTGCCCGTCGCCGGTGCAGTACTTGTTTGAGAAGTTGTTGACGTTCTTTGCCAAGTGAGGGCAGAAGACCGACACCATCTCTTCGTCGTTGATGAAATCGCCGGCCGCGAGGATAACTCCCTTCTTGGCGAGGAACCTCAAGTAATCACCATGCTCATTCTGAGCGATGACCCCATTGACGCGGCCACTATCATCACGTACGAGCTGCCTCGCGGTCGTGTTGTAGTGATAGGCGGCCCCCTGCTCCATGGCGTACTCGACCATTGGCGCCATCCAGTCGACGTTCTCACCTTCTTCGAACGTCTTGCCCATACGGTGAATGAGGTAGTACTGGTCCCAGAATCGGTTTGGATTGACCACGGAAGCCTGCAGGCCACCGGCACCCGTGATACCGCCGGCTGTCATCGCCCGAACCGTTACTCCCTTGGCTGCAAGAATACCGGCAATCCAGTCCGCTGCTTCAGCGCTGTGGCGCACCCACAGTGCACTTAAGGGCAATCTGCCTTGGAATGCCATCGTAGAGCCCCATAGGTTCGCCAGGATCTCCTCGGCCAGTTCTTGCGAAAGCTCAATGCCGGCTGCTTTCTGAGCCTTAGTACCGAAAGCGGCGAAGCCGCCGGTTCTATGGAGTCCGTAGGTGGGACCCTTCTCGAGCACGCGCACCTTGGCACCCATCTCCGCCGCCTTCATCGCTGCTGGAGTCCCGGAGATTCCCGCGCCGACAATGGCTACATCACAGTCGATTGTCTCTTTGATGGAAGAATCCGGAATGGGCTCTGGGGCGACTTCGAAAGCAGGCATTCAAATATCTCCTGACACGTTAGAGCCTGTCGTTAGTCATGGCGATGCTACTGTGCCGTCCATCCGCCGTCGATGACGAGGGTCTGACCGGTCATGTAGTTGGAGGCATCCGAAGCAAGGAACGCCACTGCACCAGTCAGCTCGTCAATGGTTGCAAGGCGTCGCATCGGAGTGCTGTCGAGGATGTGGGCTCGGATTCGCTCGTTGTCCTTCATGGCCTGCTCGTTCATGGCCGTCATGACGTAGCCCGGACACAGCGCATTGACCTGGATGTTGTGCTTGGCCCACTCTAGGGCAAGGGCACGGGTCATTTGAATGACGCCACCTTTCGCGACGCAGTACGGAAGTATCTGCCTGTCGGCGACCAGGCCCAGCATGGAGGCGATATTGATGATCTTGCCGGAACGCTGGGCGATCATTTTCCTGCCCACGGCGATTGAGGTCAGAAAGACACCCTTGAGGTCCACATCGATCACCAGGTCCCAATCCTCCTCCGTGAGCTCCTCGGCCGGTTTTGTGCAGGCGGTTCCCGCGTTGTTGACCAGGATATCTATGCGGCCGAAGGCGCTGATGGCCTCTTCCGCGAGGCGCTCGATGGTCGCGCGAGAGGCAACGTCGGCGGCCTGGGGCAGAACTCTTGGCCCCCGGATGCCCGGCGCACCAAAGCTGCGCAACTCCTCAGCGATGGCATCGCAGTCAGTCTGGCTCCGGCTCGTGACGACGAGATCCGCTCCCTGCGAGGCGAGGCTGCGGGCAATGCCATAGCCGATGCCTCGGGTCGAGCCCGTGACCAGGGCCACCTTGCCGTGCAGATCGAACCTCTCAGGCAGGCCGGACCCGCCGGTGAGGCCGGGCTCGTTGGTGAGGCCGAAGCCAGGCATCAGGTCTTCCTTTCCACTAGGGCGGCGATACCCTGGCCGCCTCCAATGCACATCGTCTCGAGGCCGTAGCGAGCGCCCCGCCTCTTCATCTCGTGGAGGAGGGTAGCCATGATCCGGGCACCGGTGGCTCCAATAGGATGCCCGAGAGCGATCCCCGAGCCGTTCACGTTGATGTTGCTGAGGTCGCTGATCTTCAGCTGCTTCAAACAGCCTAAGGCCTGGGCGGCAAATGCTTCATTCAGTTCGATCAGGTCGATGTCTGCCAGAGTGAGGCCGGTCTTTTCAAGAAGCTGTTTGACGGCGGGTACCGGCCCCAAACCCATGTAGGCGGGATGAACTCCGACAACAGTCCACGCTCTCAGGTAAGCCAGCGGCTCTAGCCCGAGTTCGTGGGCCTTCCGCTCGGACATGACGACACACGCCGCAGCACCGTCGTTCAGCCCGGCGGAATTGCCTGCCGTGATGGTGTCGCCGGCGATCGGTTTGAGACTGGCCAGGGATTCCAGGGTCGTTTCGGGCCGCGGATGCTCATCCCGGTTGAACAGGATGGGGTCACCCTTCTTCTGGGGAACCGGTACCGGGACGATCTCGTCGTCGAACCTGCCGGCCGCCATGGCGGCACCGGCATTTTGTTGGCTTCGGAGAGCGAAGCGGTCCTGCTCTTCGCGGGATACGGATAGCTTCTCGGCTACGTTGGCTGCAGTGTGGATCATGGATGGGATTACCCCAAACCTGTAGCCGGAGCAAGCCTCGGTGGCCTTCTCCCAGCGGTCGACAAATGTCAGCGATCCCAGCCGGGGACCCCAGCGCACATCAGGGACGTAGTACTCAATGGTGCTCATGCTCTCGACGCCGCCGGCGACCACTACCTCTGCCATCCCTGTCTGGATCTGCATCATGGCGTCGCAGATGGCCTGCAGTCCAGTGCCGCACTGGCGTTCGACGCCGTGAGCGGGAATCTCAACCGGAAGATCGGCCATCATGGCCGCCTGTCGCCCGACATTGGGCGTTCCTCCCGCTATCAAGGTATGGCCGATCACTACCTCATCTACCTGCGAGGGCTGGATGCCGGCCCTGGCGATAGCTTCGCGGATGACGAGCGTTGCCAACTCGATCGGACCGACGTCCCGGAGAGCCCCTCCAAAGCGCCCGATGGGAGTCCGCGCGGCACTGACTATCACCGGCTGGTTGCCCGGCGCAGGCGACTGATTTCCTGGCGCTGTCGGCTGGCTTCCGGGCCTGGCCGCCTGGACTCCCGGCGCTGTCGGCTGGCTTCCGGGCTTGGCCGAGCGGCTCCCCGGCGCAACGCCCCGACTCATGGCTCGCTCCTCATTTCGTCGCTCTGCAGTTCCGCGGCCTTGATTTCTTCGCTCCGCCGTTTCTGGCTCCGCATTCTTGCTTTTGTCGCCTGGGTCTCCGTCGACTCCGTGATGCCGGCAAGGTCGGTGGCCAACCGCATCTTCCGGTCGAGCTGCAACTGCCGCTGAATGACGACCTTCATTGCCTGCGGTGAGCCTGCTCCGTGCATCGATTCCACGAGCGCGGTGCCTCCGCTCAGTGCCTCGATCAGCCGGGCAATGCGGATGCGATCCCTGGCCGGGACGCTGGCGACTCCCTTCATGTACTTCTCCACATACTTGCCGATCTCCGGGTCATCGAGATCCTGTTCGGACGGAATGGTTGCCAGAAGCCCTCCGGCGATATCCTGGGCGACACGGGCGATCTCGTAGATATGTCTGCTCACGTTCAGTTTTGTCACGTTGGCCAGTAGAGAGTCGACGAAGCACTGCCCAGAAGCGTTCGGACTCCCCTCGTGTGAGCACGCCAAGGAGCAGCAATACATGGTCTCGGCAAGGTGTCCCATCTCGGTGACCTTGTCCCGGATGTGACTGGCCTTGGCTGTACCCTGATACGAGGCCAGAGCTGCGCACGCGCCAATGAGCACGTCGGCCACGCCGGACTTGCAGCCCCCATAGTTTTGGCGGTGATAGGCGGCAAACCTCTCCACCAGCATGCCGGCGAAGTCGTATTCCCCGCACATGAAGAGCCGCTCGTTCGGCACGAACACATCCTCAAAGACCACCAAAGCCTCGCCGCCCACCGCCCCGAAGCAGGCATTTCCTTGATCGAGGCCACCCTCTTCTTTGCGGGAATCATTCGATTGCCTCCCGAAGATGCAGACGATGCCCGGAGTATCCATGGGCACAGCGAACGAGAGGGCGTAGTCCGCGTCGTCCGCGCCCATGGCGATGGTGGGCATGGCGATTATCTCGTGGGAATTGACCGCTCCTGTCTGGTGGGCCTTGGCTCCCCGAACAACCACCCCGTCGGCGTGGCGCTCCACCACCCGCAGGAACTGGTCCGGGTCCTCCTGCTTGCTTGGGGCCAAACTACGATCACCCTTGGGATCTGTCATGGCCCCGTCGCACATCTTGTCAGATTCTTGAATCTCGAGTAGGTACTCGCGGAAGCGCTGGTGATAATCGGTTCCCTCCGCTTCGTCCATCTCGTAAGTCGCGCCGTAGATCGCGTTCAAGGCGTCCCAGCCCACGCAGCGCTGAAAGCAAGACCCCGTTTTCTGGGCGATGCCCCTGAGGGCCTTCACCTTCTTGACCAGATCCTCCGGGTTCTGATGGATGTGCGTGAAGCGGTTGATGCGCTTGCCTGTCAGATGGGAGATGGCCGTGCGCATGCCATCGCCGGTCTCGTGCTCGAGATCGACGTCGTAGGTGAGGGCGGCCGCGTTGATGTGCGGCCGGATCGCCGGGTGATCCACCCAGTTCTCGATGCGGCGGCCCCGCCAATACACCACCGTCTTCATATCTCGCAGGCTAGCGATGTACTCGTCGGGCGTCATCATCGCCGCTCATCTCCCTTCCCGCCGGGCGGGGCGCCAGCGGTTGCGCCGGACCGGCTGCCGCCCCGTTCGCCGTGGCGTAGTGGTGAAAAATCGAGGGGTCAGTACGGCAGCCAGCATTCGATCAACTCCTGTGGGAATCGCGACAACAGCTCGTATCCGTCGTCCTTCACCAACACCATGTCCTCGATCCGGACCCCGTGCTTCCCACCCCGTTTTCCGGCGTAGGTCTCGAGGGCGAGCACCATGTTGGTCTTGATAGTCGTCGGGGGTACGCCGAGGACCTTGTGCATGTAGAGCAGCATGGGCGGATCGTGGAGGGTGAGCCCGATGCCATGCCCGCAACAGAGCGAGTTGATCTCGTTGAACTTGTCCCATCCCCAATATTGCGGAGAATCCGGCCAGGCCTCGAAGATGTCGTAGTCCGTCACGCCATCTTTGACAATGCCCATCGCGGCATAGAGCATCTCCTTGGCCTCCGCAAAGAGCTCATGTTGATGATCCGTGGCCTTGCCGCAACAGAATGTGCGGTAGATACAGGTCTTGTAGCCTTGGTAGGAGGCGCCGTCGCAGTCCACGTAGACGAGGTCGCCGGGGCGAATCATACGGTCCGTGAAGGACCAGCCGAACGGGTTGGTGTTGCCGCCTGAGCAGCAGACGAAGTCCTCGGTGTGATCCACGGCCTCCATGTACAGCTCTTTGAGGCCGATGCCGACCAGGTCGCATTCCCGCACGCCAGGCCGGATGGCGTCGGCGATGGCGGCGAAAGCGCGCTCAGAGTTTGAGCATGCCATCCGGATAAGCTCGATCTCATCGACGGTTTTGATCATGCGGGCTGCATCGAGGGTGGGCTTGCAGTGGACGGCTGTGATGCCCTTCTGCTTGAAGCCCTCAACGAAGAGATGCTCCAAGGTGCTGCCATCGATCCCGAGGGTCTCCTTCTCTACCCCATATTGCGCCATGAGATCGGCGATACCGCCAATCCAGGCCTGCAACACCGGGTTGCTCGTATCGCGGGCGCAAAGCCGCGGCATGCCGAAGGAACCCTGCACCCCCGCCAACCAGGGCATGCGGCGATGGGTCTCAGCGGGAATCCCGCCGCCGATGAGGTGCGGCTCCCCGTTCCTGGCGATGAAGATGGCCTGATATTCCGAGGCCCGCATCGGAGTGGTGACGTAATAGGAGGCGATGTATCTCATGTTGTCGGGGTCCCAGGTGATGATGGCTCCGAGGTCATCCCGCTCCATCTCGGCTTTGACCTTCTGAAGCTTGTCGCGGCGAAGCCGCTCGTAATCGACCCGCTTTTCGTAATCGACCGCCAGTTTCCCTAATGCCATGGCTCAGCCTCCTCCTTAGCCGTAGTGCCGGCGATCATCGGTCAGTAAGCCCCTATCTTCACCGCAGGAGAAACCACGTAGGCCATCTCGGTGCATTCGGCGATATCGTCCAGGCTGAACCCCCGGGCAACCTCTTCCAACACTAACTCCCCTCCAGAGGAGCGGCGGAACAAAGCCCGCTCGGTCAAGATGGCGTCCGCTTCGGCGGCACCCGTGATGGGAAGGGTGCAATGCCCCACCAGCTTGGGCTTGCCGTCTTTGGAGCAATGCTCGGTGAGGATGTACACGGTGCGGGCTCCCACCAGCAAATCCATCGCTCCCCCCATCCCCGCGACGAGCTTGCCTGGGATCTCGTAGCTGGCGATGTTTCCCTGCCCATCGACCTGCAAAGTGCCCAGGAAGGTAGCATCGACACGGCCGCTACGGATCATCCCGAAGGACGCAGCCGAATCGAAGCAGCTACCACCCGGGATCAACGTGATCGGCTGGCCCCCCGCATTGGCGTAGCTGGGGTCGGAGCAATGCGGCGCCGGATCCGGCCCCACCCCGATCGCGCCGTTCTCGCTCTGGATGATGACGTCTAGGTCAGGCGGGACATAGTTTGCTACCAACGTGGGAAGGCCGATGCCCAGGTTGATGACCTCTCCGTCCCGGATCTCGGCGGCCGCGCGCCGCGCTATCACATGCTTTGCGTCGTTCATACGGACTCCTGGTTGCCGGCCGCTAGTAGGGAATCCAGCACTCGATGAGCTCTTGTGGGAACCGGGAGAGCAGCTCGTAGCCATCCTCCTTCACCAGCACCATATCCTCGATGCGCACGCCATCGCGACCACCCTTGTGGCCCGCATAGGTCTCGAGAGCAAGAACCATGCCGGCCTTGAAGGTGAAAGGCGGCAGTCCCAGAGCGCGATGCGTGTAGAAGATCATGGGCGGATCGTGCAGGGTGAGGCCGATGCCGTGCCCGCAGGCAAGTGGGTTGACCTCGGCCCAGGTATCGTAGCCCCAGTATTTGGGCGAATCGGGCCAGTTCGCCAGGATGTCATGGTCGGTGGCGCCGTCTTTGACGACACTCATCCCGGCAAGGAGCATCTCCTTGGCTTCAGCGAAGAGCTCCTTTTGCTCGGTGGTAGCTCTGCCGCAGCAGAAAGTGCGGTAGATACAGGTCTTGTAGCCCTGGTACGAGGCTCCGTCGCAATCGATGTAGACCAGATCTCCGGGGCGGACCATCTTGTCGGTGAATGTCCATCCATAGGGGTTGGTGTTCTCGCCCGACATACAGACGAAGTCTTCGGTGTGATCCACACCTTCCGCATAAAGCTCTTTGAGGCCGATCCCCACGAGGTCGCATTCGCGGACGCCGGGACGGATAGCGTCCGCGATGGAGGCAAATGCCCGCTCGGCATTGGAGCAAGACATCCGGATGAGCTCTATCTCGTCGGATGTCTTGACGGTTCGCGCCCGGTCAAGGGTGGGCTTGACATGAACGCAGGTGATGCCCTTCTCCCGGTATCCCTCGATAAAGAGATGTTCCAAGGTGCTGCCGTCTATGCCGAGGGTCTCTTTCTCCACGCTGTAGTCGGCCATGAGCCCGGCGATGCCGGAGATCCAGGCTTGAAGGATGGGGTTGGTCGTGTCATAGGCGGATAGGCGGGGCATCCCGTAGGAACCTTGGACTCCGGCCAGCCAAGGCATCCGCCGGGCGGTCTCCGTGGGTGTGCCGCCTCCAATGAGGTGCGGCTCACCGTTCCTCGCGATGAAGACGGCTTGATATTCGGACGGGCGCATAGGAGTGGTGACGTAATAAGAAGCGATGTAGCGGATGTTGTCGGGATCCCAGGTGATGATCGCCCCGATACCGTCCTTCGCCATCTGCTCCTTGACCTTCGCTATCTTGTCGCGGCGGAGGCGGCTGTAGTCCACCCTCTGCTCGTAGTCCACCGCCAATTTGCCAAGTGCCATCTAGGCTCCCTCCTCGGGCCGCGTCTGCCCACTGGGCGGCGATCCTGTCTGCGCGGCGTTCCTTTTCTCGCGGAGCTTGTCGATATAAGCGAGCCAGGGTCCCTCTTCCCGCGCCATCCGCTCGCGGGTGTCGGGCTCAAGGTATGTGAAGTCGCGCCGGTCGACGATCGTCCAAAGGACGTGTGGCTCCAAGGGTGGACAGTTGCCTACCCAGTGGCCCGCGCCCCGCCCTCTGAAGCGCTTGAGGCAGTCCCCAACCAGGACGACGCTATTGGGATCAACGTCTTTGGGCATTTGCTCGTCGCGCTTGGGGCCCAAGAGAATCGTGCACCCAGCGTTCTTCTCGTATTGGCCCAGAGCTTTCAGCTTCTCCATGGAAAAGGCGACCAGGGCAGCGCAACTGGAGCAGGCGCCGTCCGCGTGGATGTTGTACTCGGGCCAGGTCTCGAAGCCTTCCAGGTAAGGGAACCAGAGTTGCTTGAAGGCCTCCTCGATGCTGCAGCCGCGGACCTCGATGTCGTCCCGGGCCGAATTGCCCAGTTGCCGTTCATTTGCGGCGGCAAAATAGGCCACCTTGTCGAGGCCGAGTCCTGTGATCCGGCAGGCGGTGGCATCGAGGGCCACCGGGTCTTTCGAGCCCACCAGGCAGCCAAACTCAATGGGGAGAGTGGTGTGGGGACCGAATCCCTCCGCCGGACGGATCATGTCGGCCACCGATAGGTCCGGGCGGATGACCGACCACACGTCCATCATGGCAGCAGCAAGGTCTGTTTGGTGCATTTGCTGATGGGTGACGTCTTGGACCACACCCTTCAGATTCTTCAGCGCGCAGGTGAACACCATGGACGCGTGACTCTTGAAGATGGGCATGTTGATGAGGTGCTCCGCCTCGAGAAGAAATCGTGGAAGCTTGATCTTCTTGACCCCCGAGCGCGCATCCCGGATGGGGATGTTGATGAGGTCCCTTTCCTTCTTGATGTCGACGAGCCGAGCGCCGGCATTCTCAGCCGCGGCCCCGATGCCGCTCTTGTCGAAGACATCGAAGGTGTCACACCCGATGGCGGCCGACTCCGCGACGATGATCTCTTTGGGATTGGCGTTCTTCACCTCGTTGATCATCGCGGCGACGACCGCTGGACTCGTGTTGACGCTTGTCTCGGGTGCGGCCGGATGTCCGGCATTGGGTTTGAGGACAACGGTGCTGCGCGGCCGGATTAAGTTCTCCCTGCCTCCAAGCAGAGAGAAGATCTCCGCGACCATCTTCTCGGGGTCGGTCCCCTTGGCGATGGCGACGACGGACTTCCGTTTCGCGCCGAACGCCATCAGCGTTCACCCGCTCCGTTTGCTCGCGCCTCTCCATCGGGCGAGGCTTCGCGTGAGGCAACCACTCGTGCCAGGTAGTCCAACAGTCCCTCCCTCAGGGCCTGCATGTCCTCTGGGGTCCACTCCCTGAAGCCTTTGCCACCTGTCTTGAAGCCAAGCTCGTTCTTCGCAACCTTCTCTTCCAGCAGTGGGCTTGGCTCGTGAGAGTCTTCCAGGAACGGGAACACATAGCGGTGGATGGCGAGAGTGAGGTCGAGTCCACCGCTGTCTGCGGTTTCCAGGGGAGCCAACACCGGCAACCTCATGCCGAAACTGTATTTGATGGAGTCGTCCACGGTCTTCGCGTCGGCGATGCCGCGCTCAACGATCGATACGGCCTCCCGCCAAAGGGCGTGTTGCAGGCGGTTGGCCACAAAGCCGGGGACGTCTTTCTGGACGAGCACCGGGTACTTGCCGATCTTGCGCATGAGATCCACGGTGAGTTCGATGACCCACTCGGCCAGTTGCTCCGTGCGCACCACCTCGACCAGGGGAAGGAGGGTGGGCGGGTTCCACCAATGGGTGCCTACGATCCTGTCCCGCGCCGCCGACATGCTCGCAATCTCGGTGATGCTCATGACGGAAGTGTTCGTCGCGAGGACCACGTTCCGTTCCGTCATCTCGCCCATCTTCTTGAACAGGTCCTGCTTGATCCCCATGTCCTCGTAAACGCACTCGAGGACGAAACCGGCGTCGTCGAGGGCCTCTTGGAGATCCTGAGTGGGGTGGACGCGGCCGACGGTTGCCTCGACCTCGCTCTTCTTTCCGACCCCGCGGTCGGCCAGAAACCAGAGATCGCGACGAATGGTCTCCATGGCCCTCGCCAAGGTCTCTTCCCTGCGGCTCTGTAATACCACGGGATATCCGGCGGCGGCAAACACCTGGGCACACCCGCGTCCCATGGAACCTCCGCCTATGACCGCGACCTTGGCCACACGGTCGAGTCTGGCGGCTTCTGGCAGCTCCGGCCGGGTGGTCCCCGGCGCTTCTCCGTTGTACGCCTTCGGCGCGGTTTCAGTCACGAGATCCTCCCCTCAAGTGCCGCAATCCGGGTTTTCAATTCAGGCTTCTTCGCCGCAATAGCTGACGTTCGAGCGCACGACGGCGTCCACATAGATGCCCGGAGTATGGATATCCTCAGGGCCAAGCTGCCCAACGCCGCACAGATACTCCACCTCGGCGATCACATAGTCGGCGCAGGTGGCGCACAACGGGTTGAAGTTGGCAGCAGTGCCGCGATAGCGGAGGTTCCCCCAAGAGTCGCCGGTGTGAGCGCGGACGAGGGCGGCGTCTGTTCTTATGGCGAACTCAAGTAGATGGGGCACCCCACGAACATCGATGTGCTGCTTTCCTGTAGCGACCGCAGTGCCTACCCCGGTGCGGGTGAGAAAGCCACCGAGGCCGGCTCCGCCGCAGCGCAGTTGCTCTGCCAAAGTGCCCTGGGGCACGAGCTCCACCTCAATCTCGCCATCGTGAAAGGCTCGGACGACATCAGGGGTGGTGCCGATGTGGCTGGCCACCAACTTGCGGACCTTGCCGGCTTTGACCAACTCGACGATGCCCCGGTCTCGAACCCCACCACATATAGAGAAAAGGGTGAGGTCATGCGCATCGGAAGCTCTGAGCGCGCGGAGGAGGGTCAGCGGATCTCCCTGGCTGAGGAAGCCTCCCACCGCAATGGTCATTCCCGATTCTATCCGGGAAATCGCCGTCTCGACGCTGACAACCTTGTTCTTGGGCACGTCTCCCTCCGGCAACCCGGCGCACTGCCAACAGCACAGAGACAAAAACCTTCCGTACGTTCGGGTGGTTTTGTGCCATCATAGTTTTATGGCCAAGCACTTGTCAAATGGACTTAGCTCGCCAGGAAGGCCGTCAGTGGTTCGAAACCACGGCAAAAAGGGTGAGGCCCGGAAGCAGAGGATCATCCAGGCAACCCTAGACATGGTGGTCGAATATGGTGTACCGGGAACAACCATGGCGCGGGTTGCCGACGCGGCCGGAGTGACCAAGGCCAGTCTATACGAATACTTCTCCAGCAGGCGTGACATGCTGCTCGCAGGTCTCGACGCCGTCTTCGACAGCATCTTTGCGATACACCGCTTTGCCTCCCATCCCGATGCGCTCGAGCGTCTGCGCGAAATCGGCAGGCGCCACACCTACCTCATCTACCATGAGGAGCGCCCATACGAGTACGCGTTGGTCGAATTCATGGCTGCTCCGCCTGAGGAGGGACTTAGGCACGCCGTTGGCGAGAAACAGATGACTGCTGCGGTGGATCTCGCCGCGATAGTGGAAGAAGGTAAACGGCAAGGGTCCATCCTGATAGACGTTGACTCACTGCAGGTCGGCTGGATGATCGCCGGTTGGGCTTGGACGGAAAGCATCTCTCACCTGATCGGTGCGGCTGAGTTCTGGAATGCCGACCGGTCGACGCACATGCTCGATGTTCTGCTGCAGGGCATTCGCACAGGGGAGGAGGGGACTTGTCGCTGAGATACAAGGTATTTCGTCACAGCTACTTGGGGTGTAATAGCAACTCCGTGCTCGTCTACAGCGAGAATGACGCCGTCTTGCTCGACTCGTCCCAGCTTCTGAGCGACAGCTATCTGCTCGTGCCTCAGTTGATCGCCATGAAGAAGCGGATCACCCACATATATGTCTCGCACTTTCATCCCGATCACCATTTCGGGTTGGAGGTTCTCCAGTTCGCATTCCCCAAAGCAAAGATAGTGGCACTGCCGAGTGTGGTCAGCGACATAGTCTTTACCTCCAGTGACAAGTTGGAGATGTGGGACATCGATTGGCTGGGGCGGGATATCCCAAGGAAGACCACCATCCCCATGCCCATGCACGAACCACGGCTGGAGGTCGAGGGAAACGAGATCGTCTTCTCCGATGGGTGGCATGGTGACAGCGTCAACAATTCGGTAGCGTGGATCCCCTCGCTGAAGACCGTGTATGCGGGAGACGTTTGCTTCCACGAATGCCACGTGTGGACGGTCGAGAGCAACGTCGAGCGCCGGGTCAAATGGCGAAAGGACCTCCAGCGGCTCAAAGAAGAATACGATCCGCGCGTCATTATCCCCGCGCATTGCGGCGAGGCCCAGATGCAGATTCTGGAGGAAGTGGAGCAAGATGCTTCGCGCGCGTACACCGACTGCGCCGATTGGTCAAAGAGCTACCTGGAGTACTACGAGCAGGCCTACAATGCGGCGAAGACCGGGGCCGAACTCGTCGATATGATGATGAAGCCGTATGGCCACATCAAACCTGCGGACTTCGGCGTCCACTGGCAGGCCCAATTGCTCTTCCCCCGGAGCAGTCCGGACTGGCTGATTCCGCTTCCAGGCAAGGTTGGGGAAATCTTCCTCAATCCGGAAGGCGGTTTCGACGGGGATCCGCCGAAGGAGTGAAGGAGGGAAAAATGGCGCACTGGGAATCCTTGGCCGAGCCTATCAGAATCGGGTCGCTGATCGCCAAGAACCGGGTAGAGGCTGCACCAACGCTCACCTGCACCGCTCACGCGGACCAGTCTGTCTCCCGCGAGCTCATCGAGTTCTATCGTGCCCAGGCCAAGGGAGGGGCGGGCATCATCACCGTCCTCGAGACCGCTATCGATCAGGATCGCTCCATTTCTCAGCCGGCCGGTCTCAACATCGGCAGTGACTTCTTCATACCAGGCCTCTCCGTACTTGCTGAGGCGATCAAGTGCGACCGCGCCCTTGCCTCCATCCAGCTCAATCATGCCGGTCGACAGGCAGTGGCGGCGCTCAACGGGGGTCGCAACCCCATCGGCCCCTCGGCAATGACCGGGATCTTCACGGAGGACAGGCGCCGTGGTGCCCAGGTGATCGAGGAGATGACCCCCGGGATGATCGACCAGGTCGTCGAGAACTATGCCGCTGCCGCGTGGCGGGCAAAGATGGCAGGCTTCGACATGGTGATGATCCACGGCGGGCACGGCTGGCTGATCTCTCAGTTTGTTTCGCCGGCGGTGAATAAGCGCAGAGACGAATACGGCGGGCCGCTCGAGAATCGGGTGCGCTTCGCCTTGAGAGTAGTCGAAGCCATCCGCGAACGTTGCGGCGCCGGTTTCCCCATCGAGTATCGGATGAGTGCCAGTGACTTAATCCCCGGGGGGATGGAGATCGAAGACGCGATCCGCTATGCCAGGCTCATGCAGGACAAAGTGGACCTCTTCCAGGTCTCTGCGGGCATGATCTCCGAGTTCCACACTTATCCCTACACCCACCCAGCCTACTATTTGCCCCACGGCGAGAATGTGGGGAGGGCTGCGGAGATCAAAAAGGCCGTTACCACTCCTGTCGCAGTCGTGGGGGCAATACTGGACCTCGACGAGGCCGGACAGTGGGTGTCCGAGGGCAAAGCGGATGTGGTCGCGCTGTGCCGGGCTCTCATTGCGGACACTGCTTTGCCAAGGAAGACCTTCCGAGGCCGTAAGGATGAAATCGTTCCCTGCATCCGCTGCAACGTGTGTACGCTGCGGGGTGGTCACGGCGAGGCTGTGCGTTGCACGGTCAATCCCTTGAGCGTGCGCGAGGACTACTACCGCTGGCTGCCTCCGCTCGCGGCCGCGAAGAAGAAGGTCGTCGTCGTGGGGGGCGGGCCGGCCGGGATGGAGGCCGCGGTTGTGGCCGCCTCGCGGGGTCACGAGGTCACGCTAATCGAGAAGGGGGACCGGCTGGGCGGGAACCTGCTTGCAGCGTCCGGACCGGCCTTCAAAGCGGACTGGAAGCGGTTCCTGGAGTACCTATTGCGACAGGTGGACAAGTCGACTGTGCAAGTTCGGCTGGGGACCAAGGCGACACCCCGCCTGGTGGCCGCCGAAGCACCGGATGAGTTGGTGATTGCCGTAGGCGCCGAACCGGTGTGGCCTGACTTTCCCGGAAGCCGGAACCACAACGTGTTCTGGGCGGCTGACGTGATGCGAGGCGGCCAGATAGATGGGGGGGCCATCGTAGTGGCGGGTACCGGGGGGATGGGCAAAGAAACAGCCCTGCATCTCGCGCAACACGGCGGGCGGATCACTCTAGTGGAGCTTCCCGGGGGCTCCGACGCGGATCCTACGGTCAACTTCATCAACGTGATAGTTCTGGACGACATGCTTGCAGAGCATGGCGTGGAGTTTCATTCTGGAGCGGTTCTGGCTGAGGTCTCGGACGGTCGCGTGGTGGTGCGCGAGGAGTCTGGACGGGCACGTGAGGTCGGCGCTGACGCAGTGGTGCTGGCCCCCAACTTGCGGCCGCTCCGGGACGTCGTGCAAAGCTTGCTCGGGGCGGCAAACGAGGTCCACGCCATCGGGGACTGCAAAACTCCGCGGATTCTTTTCGATGCAATCCACGAGGGTTTCGACGCCGCCCTCGAGATATAGGAGACGGCTAGGCTACCCCCTGCGCTTGGCCGGTCCTTCTTTCGAGGAGGGCGAGTAGGTCATCGTCCTTGACCCCTCGCAGCAGTGCCACCAAGGTTCGTCTTGGAATCCGGGTCTCATCGCCCAGCGAAAGCGATCGGATCTGTTTTGCTTGGATCATCTCGCGAATGGTAGTGGGTGACACCTTCAGGATCACCGCGGCCTCCTCCACACTGAACACCGCCCCGTCAGGAAGTCCATCGTACGTGGCCTCATCCTGAGCCGCCGACGTACGGTCATGCTCGGTCCCGCGTGGCGCTACGGCGTCGACGCTACTTGTCACCGGTTGCTCGGTTCCATTCAGTCTCTCCGAGATATCTCCCAAGATCAGTTCAACCAGGGGGGACGAGACTTTTTCGTACCATATCGGGGTCACATCCATCAGGCTCGCGACGTCGCCGGTCCAAGCCCAGCCCGCAATCAGCCAGGCGATCATTTCCGGGTCCACGTCCTTCGGAAGGCGGCCTTGGCGCTTGTACTCCCTGACGATTGCGGCGAGGTAGGAGGTCGCGGCGAGTTCCTTCTCTCGAAGAGCCTCTCTCAGGCCCTCCTCCCGGGCGGAGGCGACGAATTCCAAGAACAGGTGTGCGTGGCTGGTCTTCTCCTGGCTGGCCACTTTCTCGGCGTGATGTTCGCAGATCTCCCGCAGGCGCTGGACTGGATCGTCGCTGGAGGACGAACGGAAGCTGTCGAGGATCTGCTCGTACACCTGATCGAGTGCAGCAAGCAAAATGGCGCGGCGATTTTCAAAGTGTGAGTAGAGGGCTGCGGATGTGATTCCTGCACCCTTGGCGATGCGGGAGATGGTAGCCCCCTGAACCCCATATTCGCCGATCGTCTCGAGTGCCGCCTGGATGATCTGTTGTTTTCGAGTCTCGGTGGTCATTCTGTTTCCGGCCACGCCCTCCGGGTCTCCCTTCACCGGCGCCGTCCCCCATCACTTTACTTCATCAGACGCCGCATTGTTGATTCGCCGGAAGCCAGCGCCGCTAATGGAGCCTCAGGCAATTGACAGGTAACTGATTATACGATAAGTTGCAACTAATTGTTCAGTTAGTAGTGCTCCGGGCTCCACGAGGTGTGTGTCAGAGCCAGGCAGAAGCGGGAGGCAAGCTGATGGGAGAGGTCAAGAGACTGACCAACTGTACAACCGGGGGGCCGGTATTTGTCGACGTCAAAGACGGCAAGATCATTCGGCTCACCCCGATCGAATTCGACAGCACCGACGCACCATCGTGGGTGATCGACGCGCGAGGGAAGAAGTTCAGTCCTCCACGCAAAGCCCTTGTTAGCCCCTGGACGATTGCCCACCGATCCACCGTCTACTCGCCCAAGCGGATACTCACCCCGCTCAAGCGTGTGGACTTCGATCCCAAGGGCGCCCGCAACATCCAGAACCGGGGTACGTCCGGCTACGAGCCTATCAGCTGGGACGAAGCCTTCGACATGGTGGCAGACGAGATCATCCGGGTGAAGCGTGAGTTCGGCCCCTGCGCTATCTATACTCAGCCCAGTTCCCATCAGATGTGGGGCAACGTCGGCTACCGCTTCAGCTGCTACCAGCGCTTTCTGAATGCTGTGGGCATGACCTATATCGAGCCGAACCCGGATAGCTGGGAAGGCTGGCTGTGGTGCGGCGCCCATATGTGGGGCAACACCCACCGACTGGGCAACCTCGAAGGCTACGACCTCCTCGAGGACGCCCTCAAGAACACCAAGATGATTGTCTTCTGGTCTTCAGATCCCGACAGCACTCAGGGCGGGGTGTATGCCGGTTACGAGTCACTGCCGTGGCGGCGTTGGCTCAAAGGTCTTGGTGTCAAGATGGTCTTCATTGACCCGTACTTCAATCACACCGCCAGCATGATCGGCGATAAGTGGCTGGCTCCTCGGCCCGGCACCGACGTGCCGGTCGCCCTGGCCATAGCGTATACCTGGGTCACTGAAGGGACGTACGACAAGGAGTATGTGGCCGGTAAGACCGTCGGCTTCGACGAGTGGAGAGACTACGTGCTTGGCAAAACCGACGGCCAGCCGAAGACCCCCGAGTGGGCCGAGGCCGAGTCCGGTGTGTTGGCCCGCGACATCCGCGCCCTGGCCCGGGAATGGGCCTCCAAACAGACCATGCTGGCAGCCGGCGGCCTCGCCGGACTGGGTGGCGCGTCCCGCTGCGCAACCGGCGGAGAGTGGCCTCGATCGATGATCGCGTTGGCCACTATGCAGGGCCTGGGCAAGCCGGGCAGCAACCTGTGGAGCACCAGCTACGGCTCCCCACAAGATGAATCGTTTTTCTTCCCCGGATACACTGAAGGAGGCATCTCGGGCGACTTCGGCAATAGTGCTGCGGGTAAGGACTTTGTCTACCGGATGTTCCCTCGGGGTGGCGCGTTCTCGCTGCCCCACCGTTCGGCCGAGGGCTCCCTGGGATACCGCCTGCGTACGCCCGAGATCATGATGCACGAGCCCCACGAATGGTACGGCCGGGGCTTCACCGGATCGCACATCGAAGCTCAGTTCCATAAGTATCAGTACCCCGCTCCCGGCTACTCCATGGCGCAGATGTACTACCGCTTCGGCGGGTCTTTTTTCGGCACCATGACCAATACCAACAGGTTTGTGAGGGCGTACCGCGAAGGCAAGGTGCCATTCGTGGTGTCGCAGGCCATCTGGATGGAGGGCGAGGCCAAGTTTGCAGACGTCATCCTCCCCGCCTGCACCAACTTCGAGCGCTGGGACATCGGCGAATGGACCTCGGCCAACGGTTACGTGACCCACAGCTCGCAGATGTGCAGCCACCGCATCATCGTGCTGCAGCACAAGGCCATCGAGCCGCTGGGGCAGTCCAAGTCCGACTACGAGATCTTCCGCGGCTTGGCCGCCCGCTTGGGCTTGGAAGGCATGTATACCATGGGCCGCGACGAGCTTGGCTGGGTCAAAGCCATGTTTGACGCCACCGACCTGCCGACGGTCATCAGCTGGGATGACCTCCTCAAGAAAGGCTACTACGTAGTGCCATCGCGGCCTGCCGACCGCAAGTCCACGCCGGGAATGCGCTGGTTCGCGGAAGATCGGGAGCGCGACACCCCCGACTGGGGCCCGGCTCCCTGGGAGGTCGTGCAGAACAAAGGATTGCAGACGCAGTCAGGCAAGGTCGAGTTTGTAAGCAACAGTCTGAAGCGCGCCGAGGCCAGCGGTCTGGTGGATCCCGAGAGGCCGGTGATGGGCCCTCAGTACATCCCGAGCTGGGAGGGCCATCGCACGACCGATCTGCTGGGCAAGTACCCGCTGCAGTTGATCATGCCGCACCCGCGGTATTCATTCCATACCCACAATGACCACAAAGACAGTTGGACCAACGAGATCAAGGATCACCGTGTTCTTCATTCCGACGGTCGTTACTACTGGATTATGCGCATTAGCTCCAAGGACGCCGCGGATCGTAGCATCAAAGAAGGAGACCTGATCCGTGCGTTCAACGATCGCGGATCGGTTATCGTTTCGGCCCAGGTGACGGAGCGAATGGTGCCGGGTGTGGCTCATTCCTATGAATCCTGTGCGGAGTATGACCCCATCGGGAAGCCCGGAGAGTCCTCAGATCGCGGTGGCTGCGTGAATGTGCTTTCGCCTTCCCGCTTCATAACCCCGATGTCGTCCGGAATGGCGAACAACTCCTGCCTCATTGAGATTGAGAAGTGGGACGGCTCGGTGGACAGGGAGGTGGTCTGATGGCCGGCGCCAAGAAATGGAATATGGTCATCGACTTAGCCCTCTGCAATGACTGCAACTGCTGCTTCATGGCGGACAAGGACGAGTTCACGGGCAATGACTGGCCGCCCTTCTCCAAGGCTCAGCCTTGGGAAGGACAACGTTGGATCGACATCCTTCGCAAGGAGCGCGGACAGTTCTCGCTTATCGACGTCGTCCACTGCCCCACACTATGCATGCATTGTGACAGTGCTCCCTGCATGTCTGCCGCTCCGGCGGGCGCGATCTACAAGCGCCCTGATGGCCTTGTGATCATCGACCCCGGCAAGGCTGCTGGACACCCTGAGATTGTGGACACCTGTCCCTATGGCGCCATTTACTGGAACGACGAACTGAAAGTCGCTCAGAAGTGCACCGGTTGTGCGCACCTCGTGGAAGAAGGCTGGAAGCAGACGCGCTGCAGCCAGGCCTGTCCCACCGGAGCCTTAGATCTTGTGTTGGCAGACGATGCTGAGATGCAGGAGCGGGTGGCGGCCGACGGTTTGGAGGTTCTGCATCCGCAACTGGCCACGAGGCCCCGCGTCTACTACAGGAACCTTCATCGCTGGACCAAGGCCTTTGTTGCCGGGAGTGTCGTCTTTGGTGACTCTGGCGAATGCGCGGAGGGAGTGGCCGTCAGCGCGAAGTTGAAAGGCACGTCTGTAGGAGAAGCCATCACCAACAACTTCGGCGACTTCAAGATCGACAAGCTGGAGCCGGGTGAATACACGCTTACATTCAGCGCGCCCGGTTACGGAGTGGTAGAGGCAGCGGTGGCGGTGGGCAAGGACAGCAGCTCGCTCGCTCCGTTGTTCCTGCAGCACGAGTAGGCCAACACCGGCGGAAGCGCTGGACGAAAAGCTCGGCCGATGAGCTAATTGCAGAGGGTGAGCTGGTCGAGGCCGGTGCGGTCTGAAGATCCCCCTCCTTCGGGCCGCACCGACCTCGGTCGCCACTAGGCGGACGTTCCTGGAAGCTGACATGCAACAGTGTGCCGCAATGCAGACCGCAAGCCAAGAGAGGAGACTCGGATGCAACAGGATGTGGAGGCGATGGTCAGGCGCCTCAATGACGTTCACGAGATTCAGAACTTGATGAGCTGGTATGAATACCTCACAGCCGCGAACGCCTTCAAGGACGTGGCCAAAAAGTGCTTTGCCCGCACCGTCCCACAGAAGGTAGAGATCGGCCCGGTTGGCATCTGGGAAGGTATGGACGGGGCCGAGCGCTGCTTCGCCGGATGGCACGATTGGGCGGCGAGAACCGGCGTTCCCATCGAAGGGCAAATGATGGAACACCACCTCACCACCCCTCTTGTCGAAGTGGCCAAGGATGGCAAGACTGCGAAGGGCGTCTGGATGTCGCCGGGTCACGAGGCGCGCTGGATGGACGGCAAACTCAGCGCCGTCTGGGTGTGGGGCCATTACGGTGAAGATTTCATCAAAGAAGAGGATGGGTGGAAGATCCGGAATCACCACGTCTATATTAGAATCGTCACTCCTTACGAAGTGCCCTGGACGGCGGGGCTGGTGAAAGTAGATGACATCCTTCCCCAGGGGCTTCCCGACACAGTGAAGCCGGACCGTCCCAGCACTTACCCCTACATCTACCAGCCCGACTTCGTTGTCGAGCTTGAGCCCATGCCGCCGCTACCTCACGATACCTACGACCCAAACACCGACTACATCAAATAGGGGGCGCACGAAATGAGACTAGACGGGAAGGTTGCTCTTATCACCGGGGGAGGGACGGGGATCGGCGCGGCCGTGGCTGAGCGTTTCGTTGCCGAGGGCGCCAAAGTGTGCGTCACCGGCCGGCGTGCCGAGTTGCTCGACAAGATGGTGAAGTCACTGCCGGCGGACACGGCCGTGGCCTGTGCAGGGGACGTCAGCGAGCCTGATGACGCCCAGAAGATGGTGGATACCACCGTGAAATTCGGTGGCAAGCTGGACATTCTCATCAACAACGCCGGCATCGAGGGGATGGGTGCCGTAGTCGACCTGCCCCTCGAGGAGTGGCAGAAGGTCATCGACATCAATCTGACCGGCTGCTTTCTCATGATGAAATACGCCATCCCTCACATGATCAAAGCGGGAGGCGGATCGGTGGTCAGCATGTCCGCCCTCTCCGGTCTGCGCGGTCTGCCTACGATGCCGGCCTATTCCGCGGCAAAGGGAGGTCTCCAGTCGCTGACCACTCAGTCGGCCATCGATTACGGGCCCGCCAAGATCCGCTGCAACATAGTGGCTCCCGGGCCCATTCGCACCGACATCTTCGAAGAGGTCTTCGGCCACATCGCTGCGGGCCTGTGCATCTCGAACGAGGAGGCTTTCAAGAGAATCGAGGACGTGGTGCCGATCCGTGCGATAGGTACCCCCGCAGATGTCGCGGCCCTCTGCTGCTTCCTGGCGAGCGACGACTCCAAGTTCATCACCGGGGCAACCATCGTGATCGATGGCGGTGCGGCCATGGTGGATCCGGTCGGCAAGGTTCTTGGAGACTGCGTGGCCGCCATCATGGCGGGGAAGTAGTGACAAAGAGCTCGTTTCGACTGGGGAGCAACGGCCTCCGGAGGATGACGAATGGCCAGTATTAGAGACCAAGTCAGCGCGACCATGTATTCCGCGGTATCCGCGACGATGAACAAGCCGGTTGAGGAACTGAACGACGGTATCGAGCTGATCGCCGACCTGGGGGCCAAGTCGGTGAACCTAGTGCGCATTATCTCGGCATTGGAGGACGAGTTCGAGGTCGAGATTCCCTTTATGCAGTTTCGCCGCCACAAGACCATCGGCGGAGCGATCGGCTATGTAGTGCAACTCTACGAGGCATGAGGGGAGCACCATGACAGACGAAGCGAAAATCCGCATTACGGAGATATTTGGCGACGAAGAGATCGAGGTAATCTTCCGGCAGTCGCCGCCCCCGCCTGAACCCGACAAGTTGCTCCTCGACGGCTTGGGCTTCCATCCGCCCTTCAACCAGAGGACATACATCGAGGACGGCATCCGCGTGGATCAGGACGTGCCCGTCAAGATGCGCGACGGCGTCACCCTCTATGTCGATATCTACCGCCCTGACGGTCCCGAAGGTTTGAATAACCTCCCCACCATCCTTGCTTGGTGCTTCTTCGGCAAACGGCCCGGCGACAGCCCCAAGACCTGGCAGGCTTTCGGAGTGCCGCCTGAGACCTTTTCCAAGATGGCGCGCTTCGAAGGTCCCGACCCTGGTTACTGGTGCAAGCAAGGTTATGCCGTGGTCAATGCCGACTCGCGCGGCGCAGGCCACTCGGAGGGCAATCTGGTCGTCTGGGGTCTCCAAGACGGACGCGACGGAGCGGATTGTGTGGACTGGATTGCACGCCAGGTCTGGTCGAATGGGAAGGTTGGAATGTTCGGCAACTCCGGGCTGGCCATGGTGCAGTACTGGATCGCCGCCGAGCAGCCTGTCGGTCTTGCATGCATCGCGCCGTGGGAGGGCCTCTCAGATCTCTATCGCGAAATGGTCACGGAGAACGGCGTCCCCTGTCCGGGATTCGTCAACTTCGTCATGGGCGGACAGAGCGGCCCCGGCTACATCGAAGACATCGTCGAAATGATCAGGCAATACCCGCTGATGAACGGCTACTGGCAGTCCAAGATTCCGAGATTCGCGAACATAAGGATTCCTGCTTATGTGACGGGGAGCTGGAGCCACCTGCATCTGATGGGCTCGGTGAATGCCTTCCGCAAGATCCGCTCGCCCAAGAAGTGGCTGCGGATCCACCGCGAGTTCGAGTGGCCGGACACCTATGCCTGGTGGAATCAGGAGGACCTCAAGCTGTTCTTCGACCGGTACCTGAAGGGCGTGAGGAACGGCTGGGAGCTCACGCCGCGGGTGCGTGTCGAGGTGATGGATGCTTTTGATTGCGACTTCCAGGTCAATCGTCCCGAGAGGGAGTTTCCCCTAGCGCGGACTCAGTATCAGAAGCTCTATCTCGATGCTTCGGCGGCGAAGGCCGGCGGTGATGGCGGGTCGCAGAAAGGCGCGCCGGGAAGCACGGCTGAGCTGAGTGTCACCGGAGGATCGCTGTCCTACGAGTCCGTCCCGGCCGAGGCCAAAGTCTCCTACGACGCCAATGGGGGTCTCGCTACCTTTGATATAACCTTCACTGAAGATGTGGAACTGACCGGCTACATGAAGGCCCACCTCTGGGTTGAGGCCGATGGTCACAACGAGATGGACCTGTTCTTGACCGTTCAGAAGCTGGATGAGAACGGCAACTTTCTCCCAACGCTGGTTCTCGACGAGGAGCACCCCGGGACTTGGGGCCGTCTGCGTGTCTCACAGAGGGCACTCGATCCCGATGCTTCCACAGACTACCTGCCGGTGCAGTCGCACAAAGTCAAGGATCCGCTGAAGCGCGGCGAGGTCGTCCCCGTGGACATCGCCTTCTTCCCCATCGGTCGCATATGGCATAAAGGCCAGAAGCTACGGCTGCAGATAGCGGGCCGCTACTTTCGCGAGGGCTGGTTCGAGCCGTTCTCTTGGGAGACGGACAACAGGGGCGACCATGTCATCCACACCGGGGGCAAGTATGATTCGTACTTGCAGGTCCCCGTAGTGCCGCCGAAATATCGGGCTGGCGACTACGCGTATCGGTAGGGCGACCAGCAATACGCGGCAACACACCGGAGGTGCGGAATGGCGACTGACGTTATGACCTCTCTGCGGGAGAAGGCACGGGTCTCCCCGCAGCGCATCGTCTTTCCCGAGTCGACTGAGGAGAACATAATCCTCGCGGCCAGGGGGGTTCTTGACGATGGAGTCGCATTCCCGATCCTGTTGAGCGACCCGGTCGCGTTACGTGAGCAGGCCGCCGGTCTGGGGGTCAGTCTCACGGGGATCGAGGTTATCAACGTTGCAGACGAGACGGTGATGGCGGGGCTTGTCGACGAGTGCACCGCAGTTCTTCCGGATATGTCCGCAAAGAGTGCCGAGCGCAAGTTCCGCTCTCATCTCAACGTAGGCTCATTCCTGGTCAAGGCCGGCAAAGCGGACGCCATGGTGGCCGGCTTGGCGCACGCCACCGGGGACGTCATTCTTTCCGCCATGACCTTCATCGGGATGCGCGAAGGGATCTCCACGCCGTCCAGCATCTTTTTGATGCGAATCCCCGGTTTCGAGGGTCCTGAGGGCGAGCAGATAGTGTTCGCCGACTGTGCAGTGGCCGTTTCCCCGGACGCCAACGAGCTCGCCGATATTGCTCTCACCACTGCCCACACGGTGCGGGCGCTCCTCGGTTGGGAACCGCGGATAGCGATGCTCTCTTTCTCGACCAAAGGAAGCGGCGAAGGCGAATCGGTGGACAAGGTTCTGGAGGCGCTGCGCACCGCGCAGGAGCGCGACCCCGGCCTGGTGATCGATGGTGAGTTTCAGCTCGACTCGGCCATTGTGCCGGCGGTTGCTGCGCGCAAGGTCCCCGGGGAGAGCGCGGTCGCCGGACGGGCAAATGTCCTCATCTTTCCCGATCTGGATGCCGGCAACATCGCATACAAGGCCGTTCAGAGGTTCGCCAAGGCCGACGCTTTCGGTGCCTTCCTCCAAGGCTTTGCCAAGACCGTTAGCGATCTTTCCAGAGGCGCATCGGTCACCGACATCGCTGGCCTTGCCACGATGGCAAGCGTTCATGCCCAAGGTCTGAAGAGGCTCGAGGGTGAAAGCGCCGGTTAGAAGGCGCCGGCTAGGAAAGCGTGGTCCATCCGTGAAAGTCCTCGTTCTCAACTGCGGTAGCTCCTCGATCAAGTATCAGCTTCACGACGCCGACCACCACGTCGTTCTGGCTGACGGCATGGTCAGCCGGATAGGCGAGGACCCGGCGATCCCGGACCACGGGCGTGCACTGGAACTCATCTTGGAGTCTCTGCTTGATCCAACAACCGTGGTAGTAAAGGACCTCTCCGAAGTTTCCG
>JAMDEO010000149.1 GCA_023483915.1 Actinomycetota bacterium | reverse complement strand
GCACATAAGATGCTCTTCGTGCCCGGTCTGTGCGCCTTTGTGTTCTATCGCGACAAGCGTCATCGCTTCGAAGCATTCCGTCAAGACGCGCCCTACCTCTTCGACCCGGCGGCCCCCGGCTTGGCCGAGTACGATAGTGGTATGAAGACCGTGGAATGCACCAAACGTGCAGCCGCTTTCGGGCTGTGGGGCGTGTGGTGCATGTTTGGGCGGCAACTCTTCGCGGACATGGTAGATGTGACATTCGCGCTGGGCCGCTCTTTCTACGAGAAGCTGTCGGCCGCTCCAGACTTCGTTCCTCTCCACGAGCCCCAGTGCAACATCGTTGTCTTTCGGCACGTTCCCGAGGAGCTCCATGGAGCTTCCATGCAGCGAGTCGGCGAGTTCCAGCTGGAACTGCGCCGCCGCGTTATCGAGTCGGGTGAGTTCTACATCGTGCCGTCAAAGCACGAAGGCGCGGGTGCCCTCCGGGTCACCATAATCAATCCACTCACCACTCCTGCCCATCTCGATGGCTTGATGGCCGCGCTTCGGCGCCACGGACGCGAGCTTCTGGGCGGATGGTAGACTCATGGTGTTCCCATTCCTAGCAAGGGAAGCGAGAAATGCCCATCACAGAGATGCTCTGGCGAAATGCCAGGCTATACGGCGACGATGTCTGCCTCGTCGAGGTCAACCCTGCGCTTGAGCAGAAACGTGAAGTTACCTGGCGCGATTACGACCTGGTAGAGACCAATCCCGCCACGCACTCTCGCCGCGAAATCACGTGGGAGCAGTTCGAAGAGGCCGCCAACCGCTTTGCCAACCTCCTGCTCACTCGCGGCATTGGCAGAGGAAATAAAGTCGCCATTCTCTTGATGAACTGCCTCGAGTGGCTGCCCATCTATTTCGGCGTTCTTAAGACAGGCGCGGTCGCCGTGCCGATGAATTACCGCTACACAGCCGAGGAAATCGAGTATTGCCTCAAGCTCTGTGAGGCCGACACCCTTGTGTTCGGACCGGAATTCATCGGCCGCATCGAGTCGATCGTCGACCGCATCCGGCACATTGAGCGCCGTTTTTTCGTCGGTTGTGACTGCCCCACCTTCGCCGAGAGCTACAACGAGCTGGTCCAGTATTGCTCCAGCCGCGCCCCCAAGATCAAGATCTCCGACGAAGAGGACGCCGCCGTCTATTTTTCATCCGGGACCACTGGCTTTCCCAAGGCCATCCTGCACTCTCACGGCAGCCTGATATCTTCGTGCCTCACCGAACAGAATCACCACGGGCAGACGCGTGACGACATCTTCCTTTGCATTCCGCCGCTCTATCACACCGGGGCGAAGATGCACTGGTTCGGCAGCCTCCTTTCCGGCAGCAAGGCCGTGCTGCTGCGCGGAGTGAAACCGGAATGGATCCTGCAGGCGGTCTCCGACGAAGGCGTCACCATCGTCTGGCTTCTCGTTCCTTGGGCGCAGGACATCCTGCACGAGATCGAGAACGGCGACGTGAAGCTGGAGGACTACAAGCTGGAACAATGGCGGCTTATGCACATCGGTGCCCAACCAGTCCCCCCCAGCCTCATCAGGCGCTGGAAGGAATATTTCCCCGACCATTTGTACGATACCAATTACGGCCTGAGCGAGTCCGTCGGCCCGGGCTGCGTCCACTTGGGGATCGAGAACATCCGCAAGGTCGGGGCCATCGGCAGGGCCGGCTACCTTTGGGAAGCCAAGATCGTCGACGAGACTGGAGTGCCGGTTGTGCGTGGCGCTGTGGGCGAGTTGACGGTCAAGGGGCCCGGCGTCATGGAGTGCTACTACAACGATCCAGAGGCCACGGCAGCAGTGCTCAAAGACGGCTGGCTGCTGACCGGCGACATGGCCCGCGAGGACGAGGAAGGCTTTATATACCTGGTTGATCGCAAGAAGGACGTCATCATCACGGGAGGGGAGAATATCTATCCGGTGCAGATCGAGGATTTCCTCCACCGTTACGACGCGATCAAGGACGTCGCGGTCATCGGGCTCCCAGATAATCGTCTCGGGGAGATCGTGGCGGCGATCGTAGAGGTCAAGCGAGGACGCCACTGCACCGAGGAAGAGATCCTCGACTTCTGCTCTTCTTTGCCGCGCTACAAACGTCCCCGCAAGATCATCTTCGCCAAGGTTCCCCGCAATCCGACTGGCAAGATCGAGAAGCCCAAACTGCGTGAGAAATACGTCCACGGCAGCCTGGTGGAGAAACAGACTCAGGGCTGAGCCACACCGGCACCGCGCCTCTACGGCAGTCGCCGCCGGCCCCTTCAGATGACACGGGTGGCAATGCCCGATGCTTCGAGTTCCTCGGCCAGTTGGGCAGCCGTCTGACGGAAGTAGTCTTCGTCGAGCTTCGCCTCGAGGCCGTGCTTCCGGTAGACCCACGTCCCATACGCATAGTTCATCCGGTCGATGAGCACGTGGTCCGCCTTGTTTGCGAGCAGCCCCGCGAGTCTTTCGGCACCCGGCAGAAGCGGGGCAATCATGACGAACGTCGTGATTCCGGCCTTGTGCAGTTCTTCCAAAGCTCTCAGACGGGCTGAGATGGGGGGAGCTTGGGGTTCAAACAAACGCCTCATCGCATCGTCGGCAGTGCCGATGGTGAGACCGACCTCAGTATTCTTGGCTCCTTTGAGAATATCCACATCTCGTACCACGAGAGGACCCCGGGTCTGGACCACCACCGGCCAACCGTTGTCCACCAAGATTCGGAGGCAACTCCGGGTCAGCTCGAATCGCCGTTCAAGAGGCTGGTATGGGTCGCAAACCCCGCTCACCCAGACCTTGCCCGGCTTCTTCTTGCGTATCTCCAGGATGAGAAGATCGGGAGCGTTGATTTTTGCATCGACAAAATCTCCCCAGGGTTCCTTGTGTCCTGTGAACCTCCTCATGAAGCGCGCGTAGCAGTAGGAGCAAGCATGCTGGCAACCTGTGTAGGGATTGACGGCGTAGTCGTATATCTTCGATGGAGAAAGAATGCTCTTGGCTTGGATCTCCCGGACGATCATGTCCGCCGTGGCCCCACCAGTGAAGCACCTACTCCAAATACGCACATGACCGCGAAGATGAGGAAGCTCACGCGGACGCTGGTAAGTACCTGCGGATAGTCCGCAGGTTGGATGACATGCCCGCCCACCTCAACGGCCAAGACCAGGGTAGCCAGTCCCATACTCACGTTTTGCCCCACAAGCCGCATTGTGGCTATGGTTGCCGAGGCAATGCCTACCTGTTCTTTCCTGACGCTTCCCATGACCGAATAGGTGATCGGCGTGGCGAAAAAGGCGAACCCCAGCCCAAGCAGGCACAGCACAGAGATTATGTACCAGTAGGGACTGTGGTCACTCAGGAAGGCCAGTGCCCCCAGCCCAAGGACGCAGAGGGCCATCCCTGCCGCAGCCACATACCGAGCCGTAACTCTATCCGCGAGCCGGCCCGCAAGCGGGGAGAAAGCGGCCTGTACGAAGGTGCCGCTGACAAGCACGAAACCGGCGGTCTGGGGATTAAGCCCCCTGTTGTACTGCAGATACAGGCTCATTAGGAAGACCATGGCGAACGTCGCACTGTAATTGATCAAGGCAGCCAGGTTGGAGAAAGCAAAAACATGGTTGCTGCGCAGGAGATCGACGTGCAGAAGTGGGTCGGCGGCCCGCGCCTCCCACCACAAGAACCCACCGATACCAATGACACCCACGGCGATCAGGACCGCGCCCACTACCCCGGGCAGATAGGAGAAGCCCAGCAGCAAAGCCACCAGAGAACCGGCAGAGATAAACGATCCCTGAACGTCGAATGGGGCCACCTTGGGCTCACGCCATTCGACGCCCCACAACTTCCAAAAGAGAGGAATCAAATTAGCCGCTCCGAGGGCGCCGATTATCAAAAACAAGCTACGCCAGCCGACATTGTGGATAATCAAGCCGCCCAACACCGGTCCGAGCGTTAGCCCCAGATATATCCCGGCCACGTTCAATCCGAGCGCCCTGCCCCTCGAATCGGGCGGATATGCAGAGATGACTAGGGCCGTGGCCGTGACCATGCCGACGGCCAAGCTGAGCCCGTGGATGGCCCGCAGAGCGATGAGGATACCCGCCGAGGGTGCGAAGGCGCTGGCGAACGCGAACAACATGAAGATGATCATTCCCAGGATGAAGGACCGCATCCGGCCGTAGAGATCCGACAGCCGGCCGAGAGGCAATAGTGTGGCCCCGGCTACCAGGATGAAGGCAAGAGGTATCCAGCTCAGGGTCACCGCCGAAATGTGAAACTCCTCGTCGATGAGAGGCAGGGCAATGTTGATCGACGAGGTCATGAAGGTAACGAGGAACCCGCCGAAGCTGGCGACGGCAAGTATCAGGGATCTGTTATGGGTTGGTGCTGCCGGAGTGTTTGGGAGCGGCAGCGGCCTCACAATCACTCCAGCAGGAGTTTGTCGCTGGTCAACCTCTCGCCGGAGCACTGGTGAAACTTGTCGATCAGGTCCGCCACGGTTAGGCTTTCCTTCTGGGCCCCCGCGACGTCGAGGATGATCTTCCCCGAGTGCATCATGATGAGACGGCCTCCCCACTGCAGGGCCAGCTCCATGTTGTGAGTAACCATCAGGGTGGTCAGCCCGCGCTCCTGGACGATCTTGCCAGTAAGGGCCATGATGATCGCGGCCACTTTGGGATCGAGGGCGGCTGTGTGCTCGTCCAGCAAAAGCAGCCGCGGTCCGGACACGGTCGCCATGAACAAAGACATGGCCTGACGCTGGCCTCCGGAGAGTTTGTTGACGTGAGCGGTGAGTCGCGTTTCGAGTCCCATGCCCAGCGCGGCGAGTTGTTGAGCCATCTCCCGCTTGAGCCTGGCCGGGACTCCCGCCCGCAGGCCTCGCCGGTGTCCGCGCATGTAGGCCATAGCCATGTTTTCCTGAATGGACATGGATGGCGCGGTTCCTGCCCGTGGGTCTTGAAAGACCCGTCCGATCGACCGGGCCCTTACGTGCTCGGGAAGGGTCGTGATGTCCCGGCCGTCGAGAAAGATGGACCCCGACGTTACCGGGAAGTTACCGGCGATCGAGTTGAGCAGCGTGGACTTGCCCGATCCGTTCGACCCAATGACGGTAATGAAATCCCCCGGTTCCACCCGCAGGTCGATGTGGTTCACGGCGATGACCTCGTTGACCGTGCGGGGAAAGAACACTTTCGTCAACCCTTGGAGCGAGAGACCGCCGGTGTCGCTCATATCCTGATCACCTTGCGCCTAACGGTGGGTATCGAGAGGGCGACAACAACGAGCGCGGCGGTGAGGAGCTTGAGGTCCGTAGGAGCAATCCCGATCCTCAGACTGACGGCGATAAGCAGCCTGTACACGATCGATCCACCAACCACGCTGAACAGAACCCAGCTGATGCTCCGGGTGCCGAAGAGGACCTCACCGATGATGACCCCCGCGAGACCGGCCACTATTGTGCCGATGCCCATGCCTACATCCGCGAAACCCTGATATTGAGCTACGAGAGAGCCGCTCAGAGCGACAAATCCGTTCGCGATGCCCAGCCCCATTACTCTCACGATGTTCGTGTTGACTCCGAGCGAACGAAGCATCTGTTCGTTGTCGCCGGTGGCCTGCATGGCCAATCCGATCTCCGTGTGTAAGAACCAGTCGAGCGCGTATTTGAGAATGACCATGAGCACGGCCAGCGTCAGCACCAACCACCAGCCCGTCACGTTGACCGAGAACCAATGACCCATCTCGTCGAAAACGGTAGTCTTGCCCAGGAGAGGGATGTTGCTCCGCCCCATGATGCGCAGGTTGAGCGTGTAAAGCGCAGTCATGACCAGAATGCCGGCCAGTAGCTTGGGGCCGTAGTTGGTGGAGCTCGTGTCCCCCGATTTGAGGAGCAGGTGGAGCGAGCCGGTTATGAGACCGGCCAGGATACCGGCGACGACTCCGGCGATTGTGGCCAGCCACGGCGAATAGCCATTTGTGATGGCGACTGCGGTGACGGCGGCACCGAGCGGAAGGCTGCCGTCAACAGTGAGGTCGGGGAAGTCCAGTACCCGGAAGGTCATGAAGACCCCCAGGATCATGAAGCAGTAGAGCAGACCCTGCCCGAGTGCGCTTGTTATGACCGTTTCCATACCTGATCGTCCCGCCTACGCCCGAGTACATCGCGCCTGCAACGCTTGCCGCACCACCCGCACCTGGCGCACCTGATGCTCCTGAGGCACCTGCCGCGCCTGAGGCACCTGATGCTCCTGAGGCACCTGCCGCTCCTGAGGCACCTGCCGCGCCCGACGCGCCATGCCTACCTTCGAAATGGCGCCGACAAGGTAGTGGCACCGGGTCCCCCCGGCCCCGGTGCCACTCAGACCAGCCCGGTAGCCCAGGCCACCGGTTGTTTCAACAAGTTCGACGCTAGAAGGTTTGATTTGCCTTGGCCTTGAGGTCGTCAGGAATCGTCACTCCCATCGCCTGTGCGGCGGGAAGATTCACGGCCAGTTGGAGATTTTCCGCATATTGGACCGGGATCTTCGAGATAGGAGTGCCTTGGAGGATCTGGACGGCGATCTTGCCGGCCTGTTTGCCATGGTCCTTGTAATCGAAGGCGTAGGCAGCGACCGCCCCTCTCTTGACGCTGTCGATATCACCTGCGATCAGAGGGATCTTGTTCTCATTGCACACCTTCACAACACTTTCGAGGGCAGAAACCACTGTGTTGTCGGTGAGGACCGAGATCGCGTCCACCCGTCCGATAAGAGACTGCGCAGCCGCCAGCACACCGGAGGAGTCAGACGCGGTGGCTTCAACGACCTTCAAGCCCATGGCCTGCGCAGCCTCTTTCTCCTTGTTGACGAGCGTCACGGAGTTCGTCTCGCCCGCGTTGTAGAGGAGGCCGACGGTCTTGACATTGGGCACGAGCGCCTTGATCAGATCAAGGTGAGGCTGTACCGGAAGCATGTCCGATACGCCGGTGACGTTGGCGGACGGGGCATTGGGGTCTGTGACGAGACCCGCTGCCACAGGATCGGTCACCGCCGCAAAGACTACGGGGATGGTAGACGTGGCCTTGACCACGGCCTGACTTGTCGGGGTGGCCACAGATAGGATCATGTCGACCTTGTCGCCCACGAACTTCTGGGCAATTGCGGAGGCGTTGGACATCTCACCCTGCGCGTTCTCCAGCTCATACTTCACGTTCTGACCTTCGACGTAACCCGCTTCGGTAAGAGCTTCCTTGAAGCCCTCAACCGTTGCATCAAGCGCGGGGTGAGACACGATTTGGGTCACGCCGATGGTGATGGTCTTCCCCGTCACAGGGGCTGTGGTTTCAGTGCTCGCGGGCGCCGTCGTTTCGGTGCCGGCAGTCGTCTCCGTGCTCCCTGGAGCAGTGGACGGGGTGGAGCTGGTGGTAGTGTTGGAGGCGCCGCAACCGGCGCCGATTAGGGCGAAAGCAGTCACCGCCAGAACTACGGCAAGTGTGATCAGAACCCATCGTGTCGCGCGCATTCCCTCTCCTTATTGACGGCGCATTGCAGGGAAAAACTATTGTAATGCTTTTTTGGCTTCCTCGTAGGCCCAGTCAAGCCAGGGAAAGAGCGCCTCGAGGTCCCCTTTGAGAACGGTCGCGCCTCCCCAGACGCGGATCCCCGGGGGGGCTTCGCGGTAGGAAGCGACGTCATAGGCGACTCCCTCCGCGTCGAGCAGTGAGGCGATCTTCTTCGGCACGTTGGTCTGGTCCTCGCGGGAAAGCCCTGTGAACCAAGGATCGACTATCTTGAGGCAGATGGAGGTGCTCGACCGGATCGCCGGGTCTTCGGCGAGGAAGTCTACCCAAGGGGTACGCCCCACCCACTCGGCAACGGCCGCAAGGTTGGCTTCGCTTCGCCGCATCAGTTCGGGCAACCCCCCGATCTCCTCCGCCCAGCGGAGCCCATCGAGGGCATCTTCCACGCATAGCATCGAGGGCGTGTTGATGGTGTCGGCCTGGAAGACGGCCTCGCTCAACTTGCCCCCCTTGGTCATACGGAAGATCTTGGGAAGGGGCCAAGCCGGGACGTGGCTCTCAAGGCGCTCGACCGCGCGGGGGCTGAGGATCAGCATGCCGTGCTGGGCCTCGCCGCCGAGTACCTTCTGCCAGGAATACGTGACAACGTCCAATTTGGCGATCGGCACATCCATGGCAAAAACGGCCGATGTTGCGTCGCAGATCACCAAACCCTCGTGTTTGTCCGGGATCCAGGAGGCGTCCGGAACTCTTACTCCAGAAGTGGTGCCGTTCCAAGTGAAAATGACGTCTCTGCTGAAATCTACCTGGGCGAGATCGGAGATCTTGCCGTAATCGGCCTCGAGCACCCTTACGTCTGGCAGCTTGAGCTGCTTTACGACGTCGGTAACCCAGCCCTGCCCGAAGCTCTCCCAAGCCAGCACATCAACTCCGCGCGGACCAAGCAGTGACCAGAGACTCATTTCCACGGCGCCGGTGTCGGAGGCGGGCACCAAGCCAATCCGGTAGTCTTCCGGCACACCCAGAAGCTTCTTGGATCGATCAGAGACCTCCTTGATGCGGGCCCTGCCATCTTTCGAACGGTGCGACCGCCCAACAAGAGCCGCATCGAGAGCCGACACGCTCCATCCCGGCCGCTTGGCGCACGGGCCCGAGGAGAAGCAGGGGTTCTGGGGGAGAGCGGTAGGTTTCATCGGTGCGATGCTCCTTTGGTTAGCGGGGTGCTGAAGAATGACGTTTCGCAAAAAGAGGGCGATGGCCGAGGCTTCATTCTTCAGCAGCCTCCTAGACTGTCGTCAGCTCGACGGCACGAACGCTGTCGAGGCCGGGCACGGCGCGGATCTCATCGAGTGCGGCCGGGGGCAGCGGATCGTCCAGGGCGAGGCCCATGATCGCTTTTCCCTCCACCTTCTTGCGGCCCACATTCATGAACGCGATGTTGATGCCGTGACCGCCAATGATTGTGCCAATCTTGCCAATCATGCCGGGAACGTCCTCGTAACGTAGGAAGACCATGTGCGCCGAGGGCTCGATGTCGATGGCATGCCGGTAGACCTTGACGAGCCGCTGGCGGTTTTTCGGGCCAAAGACAGTGCCGCCTGCTGTGAGCTCTCCCTGCTTGTCCGCGGTCTTGATGGTGATCAGGTTGGTGTAATCCGGGGAGCGGCGATCTTTGGCCTCTGACACCTGCAGGCCACGGTCGGCCGCGATGGTGGGAGCGTTCACGAAGTTGACCGCCTCGTCGGCGCCCCCTTCCACCAAGCCCTTGGTGGCTGCTAGAGTCAGCAGCCGGGTGTCATGGTCCGCCAATGCTCCCTCGTAGTGAACCGTCACCTTCGACAGCGGTCCATCTGCGACGGCCGACATCAGCTGTCCCAGCGTCTCGGCAAGGGGAAGGAAAGGCCCCATCGCCTCCATAGCCTCCTTGGACACCGACGGGATGTTGACCGCATAGCTGACGACCCCGCCGGTGAGCCCCGCCACGATCTGCTCGGCCACGATCACGCCGGCGCGGTCCTGGCCCTCGGTGGTGGAGGCACCAAGATGGGGTGTCATGACAATGTTGTCGAACTTCGCCAGGGGGAAATCTGCCGGGATGGGCTCCGCGGTGAAGACGTCCAGCCCGGCCGAGGCCACCTTACCCGACTCGAGAGCACGCGCCAGAGCCGCTTCATCCACGATGCCTCCGCGGGCGGTGTTGATAATCCGCACTCCCCTCTTCATCTCTGCAAAGGCTTCGTCACCGATCATGCCCATCGTTTCGGGTGTCTTCGGAAGGTGCACGCTGATGAAGTCTGAAGCAGCGTAGAGCTCGGCGGGAGTCTCGGCCCGGTCCATCCCCAATTCGCGGAACCGGTCCACCGACACATATGGATCATAGGCGATGACTTGCATCATCAGGCCTTTTGCCCGCTGAGCCACCAAGACTCCGATCTTGCCCAGGCCCATGATGCCAAGCACCTTGTCGGTGATCTCAACGCCCTTGAACCTAGACTTCTCCCATTTCCCCGTGTGCATGGACGCATTTGCATTCGGGATCTCGCGAACTTGGGCGAGAAGCAAACCGATAGCGTGCTCCGCCACCGAAAGGCTGTTGGACCCGGGAGCATTGGCTACCACTATGCCTTTCTGAGTGGCGGCCCTGACGTCGATGTTGTCCACACCGACGCCGGCCCTTCCGATCATCTTGACCTGCTTGGCGTTCTCAAGAACGTCCGCCGTGATCTTGCTGGCGGAGCGGACTATGATCGCGTCGTAGTCGTTGATCCTCTCCTTCAGCTCCTCGTCGGTCATGTCGGTCTTGACCTCGACGTCGAAATGCTCCTTGAGCAGGTCGACCCCAGCTTGAGCGATTTTCTCCTTAACCAGCACCTTCATCTTGTCTCTCGACTCCCTGCCCGCATGCCTTTCTTGACAGTGGTCCATCATACCAATCCGGTAACCGCCGCAGCCAGACGCCTCGCACTGGATTCTTTCCGTGTCGAACCATTTCCATAGGAACACGACGGTGCGACGCGCAGTAACGGTTCGCTGCCCTAGTGTGTTCGTTTTGTGCGTGATCACGGGATTGTCAGTTGCCTGGGGAGCGATCTTCGCGGTATCCGGCTGTCGCGAGCCGGCCCCGATGAAGAACCTCAATGTAATGCCCTTCCCCGGGACCCCGGACGCCTCGCCCCTCTCGCAGATCACCCTCCCCTCACTCGCCGTTTAGGATATCGCGGGCATCAGTGTGAAAGGTTCCAAGAGCGGACGTCACGGTGGACGGCTCATTGCGCGCCCCTCTACGGGATGTGCGTGACCTCCCGTGCCATTCTCGGCAAGGCAGGAAGATTGCATCACGGCCGGTATAGATACCGCATACAATCATGCGGGAATAAGGAGCGGAGGATGAGAGCGCGCTACCCGAGTCATTGGACGACCAGAGATAAGGTCATCCTCATCGCAATGACATTGGCTGTTCTGGCGGCGGTGTCCTTTGGCCTCTTCGCACAGGGAGCCAAGCGGGCTCTTGGCGCGGCTGTGCCGCCGCAGGTAACGGCCGTTTCCCCACTCGATGACGCGCATGACTGTCCTCTGGCCCAGGTCTTCACGGTGACCTTCGATCAGGACATGGACGTATCCACTATCCGCGCCGGCACTCTCTACATTCTCAAGGAAGGCGGTGTTCCGCTGCCCGCGACCGTGACTTATGACGCCACCTCCAGAACCGCCGTGCTTACTCCCACGGCCAAGCTCGAGCCCGACAGTACTTACTACGTGACCTTGACCGTCCTCGTCAGGAGTGCGGCCGGACTGGGCGTATCCGGTGCCCCGTTGATCTGGCATTTCCATACTGTCGAGTCGCTTATCCCGCACGTCGTCAACAAATCCCCGGCCGCCGGGGCCACGGGGTTGCCCCAAAGGCAGAAAATATCGGTGACCTTCGACACTCCGATGGATCCGTCTACCTTCACACCCTCTTCCTTCTACTTCGCTAAGCGTGGTGGCGCGCCGCTCCCGGCCACCTTTTCCTACGACGAAGCCGCGATGACCGCCACGCTGACGCCCGCTACCATTCTTGATGAGAACACCACTTACGACGCCACCATTACCAGCGTGGTCCGGAGTCTGACGGGCAACTTCGTCGTCGGCACACCGATTACCTGGAGCTTCACGACGATAGTTGTCCAGCCGCCCGCTGTTGTTGACCGCATTCCGGCCGACGGGGCTACCGAGGTGGCACTTGACGTCATGGTCGTCATCACTTTCGACCGCAACATGAATCAAGAGACGGTGACCCCCGAAAGCTTCTACATCCAGAGAGTCGGGGCCGACCTCACACTGAGTGACCCCCTCCGGGCGGTCCTCACCTGCAACGAGAACGTGGCCACCCTCACGCCTGCGATAGAACTCAATCCCGACACTACCTACAAGGTGACTCTCACCGACGCCGTCAAGAGCGTCAAAGGCGCAAGCGTCATCGGGTCCCCCATCTCCTGGACGTTCAAGACGAAACAGATCCCCCTGCCGTTCAGCGATGTCCCCGTGTCGCACCCCTACTTCACAGCCATTTTCCAACTCGCCAAACGCCAGGTCATCAGTGGATTCGCCGACGGCAGTTTTCGCCCCTCAAACCTCGTCACCCGGCAACAGTTCGCCAAGATGATCGTCCGCACCCTGGGTTACCAGGTGCCCCCTGATAACACCTCGCCTTTTACGGACATCGTGCACAGCACGCCCGAGAACCCCGTGGATCCGCAGGATCCGCTTTTCCCTGACCACTACATCGCAGCAGCCTATGCCCACGGCATCATAGCCGGGAAGACGGCAACCACCTTTGCTCCCTACGACAACATCACCCGCTTTCAGGCCGTCACGATGGTGGTACGGGCGCTGGACGATATCGACAGGGGTCTGCTCACCAATCCACCTGCAGATTATCAGTCGACCTGGAACCCGAGCCTCAGCCCCGAACACGGGCAAAATGCACGGCTGGCGGAATTCAATGGACTCTTAGAGGGACTGCCGCTGTCTGAACTGAATCCCCTCGCGCCCATGACACGCGGGGAGATCGCCCAACTAGAGTGGAACCTGGTCGAATTCCTCGAATAATGCGGCCATCGACCCGGCGGGGCAGGCGGGGCTCAGACGACAGGGCACTTGCCTGCGGGCGAGGCCGCCCGCAGGCGCGCCTTGCCGGCCTCCGATAGACCAAACCCGTCTATCTCGCTGGCGAGCCGCTCTGCGCTGCCGTAGCCATAGAGGTAGGCGTTCACTCGCATTGCGGCCGTAGAGTCCACGAGATCCCAGATGCCCGGGTACATGGCCCTGAACTCCTTTGCCAAGAGCCGATCGCCCTGGAGCGCGTACTTCTGGTGATAGTCTTCAGCCAGGTAGAACTTCTCCAGCGGCAGTACTTGAGTCTGGATAGGCCTCGCCAGGCCGCCCTGCACTCGACTGGCCACCATGCCCACTACGCGTTCTTGATCCGGATTGTGGACGAATATCGCGGACATGTATTGCCGCTTGTGGGCAGACCTTGTGGGGTCGTGGAAGCCGAAAAACATCTCCACCAATTCCTCGTAGGTTACCCGGGCCGGACCGAAATCGATCTGCACGCTCTCCGTGTGATCGCCCAACCGGTAATAGGTGGGATTGACGGTGGACCCACCCGTGTATCCCACTCGAGTCCGCACCACCCCGTTAACGGCGCCGAACTGCGCCTCGCTGCCCCAGAATCAGCCGAAGGCGAAAGTGGCGGTCTCGAAGCTTCCCGCGACGGCGAGATCCATCGGCGGAAGTTCCGGCGTCGCAGTCGTATCCGAACTCTGTCCCGAGCCGTTTCTAGATGTTCCCCAAAATCTCATGTCACAGTTGTCCCCAGAGCGCCGCGGATTTCACACTTCGTCGGCGTGTTGAGGCATATACGTCCGCTCCAGCTCGATCACCCGGCTGAGAGCGAAACAGGCCAATTCAAGGTGCTCTCGCGCCGGCTCGCGAGTTGTCATGCAACGCTGGAGCAACCTTCCTCCGGCCAGCACCACTCGGCTTACCCGCGATCTGGGTCTGGATGTGGCCAGCCTGAAGAACTCCAGGGAAACCGCCAACACGAGGACCGTGTAGAGCATGCCGAGCACCTCACCCCCGGCAAGCCCACTCATGGGCCAATACCCGACCATGAGAAGGAAATACACTATGACAACGAGATTCGTGCCGCACCGATCGTGCACTCGACTGAAGGCGGCGACGGCGCCCAGATCGCGGAGATCCGCGCCGTTTTCGTAGGCGTTAACGGCCTTGTGCTCGGCCCCGTGGTAGCGCCAGACCGCACCTCCCATCCCCTGCTTCAGGGCAAACAGCCCGAAGGCAAGGCTGAGCGCCGCGAGAGTGACATTCCCTAGCAATGTGTCGCGGATCAGCATGGGCACCCCCAGGCTGAGAGCAAAATCGAAGATCACATAGAGCCCCAGCCAGGCGAGCAACACGGCGCCCCGACGCACTCCGTTCTTCCGATGGAGAAAAACCGCCAGCCATATCATTTCGGCGAGGACAACGAACGAGCGGACCACCGGCGCCCGAAGCCACCGATGCCTCTGCAACAGGGTGCGAAGGCGCCCCTCGAACATCGTGCCGTCTGACCGCGCCCAAGCCCAGAAATGGGGGCCTCGCATCAGGACCCCGTTACCAAAAGCCATCCCACCAACACGCATAGCTCAATTCTACACTCAACCTGTAAATGGGTGGTGTGCGCCGCGGACTCTCGGAATGTCTCGGACCCAGACAGACCTCCGGCGCGGCCCGGGCACAGGGAACAGCCCGGCTGCGCGCTCCAACGGCGCCTGGAAGGCTGCTGAATAATGACGTTGGCCACCAAAATCCCGATGGACAAGCGCGAAAGCAGGACTGCCCAGAGGGCACCCGGTGCGGGGCCGTGACTTCGTCTTTCAGCAGCCCCCTAGGCGAGCTTCGCGCGGCACTCAGCGGCGACCCGCCGCGCCAGCGCCATTATGGTGAGTATCGGGGGCTTCCCCAGGGATTGCGGCAACAGAGATGCATCGGCTACGTATACATTCACTGGGAGCCGGTCGGGGTGTAGTGGCGCTGGCTCTGCTCCGGTAAGAGGAAGCGTCCCCCCGGGGTGACCGGCGTTCAGAGTTCCAAGGAAGGTGGATTCCGGTCGCACGCCGAAGCGCTTGAAGATCTCCCGGCATACGTCGGCCGCCGTGGCGAGGGTCTGCTTGTCGCGCGCCGACAGTCCCTTGCGCACGCCATGACGATCTACAGTGCCGGCCTGACTGTCGGCGAGCTTGATCATGAGGGCCGTGATGTCATGCCGGGGGTGCCGCCACGCAGGGTTGAAGAGGAAGCTCAGGTAGTCGAAGTAGGGCGAGATGATGTAGTCACAGCCCTCGACGAAGAAGGGCATCGGGACCTCTTGGTCTGTTCGCCCCGTGTCCACACGCGCAGCTACGCACAGGACGGGGTCGACGAAGAGCCGGTCTTCAGTGCGAATCCCCGAACGGTCGAGGATGGCGGGCGTCCCCAGACCGCCAGCGGCCAGCACCACCAGTTCGGCGGGCAAGAAGCGCCTGCGTCCCCGCTGCCGCACCACGACCCCGGTTGCACGCTGGGCGGCGTGGCCCCCAATGACTGTTTCTTCCAGAGCCACGCGCTCAACTTTGGTCTGGGTCAACAACTGTGCGCCGCGCCCGACCGCCTGTCTCAGAAACACGCGGCTGTCCCACTTGGCCCCGCTGCGGCAGCCGAGGACGCAACGACCGCACTGGGTACAGCGCGCGTAATCGACCATCTTCGGGGTGAGGGCCGGATTCAACCCCAAGGCTTCACAGGTTGAGAACAACTCGCGGGTCACCGGCCGCCATCTGGATTCATGTTCCGTCGATATCGGAACTTCGGTAGACAGCGCCGCGAATTCGTTCCCCAAGTCGATCCCCCGCTGGAGCAGAGCTTCGTCGCAGCGAAGAGCGTTTGCTGTGGCCAGCGCGGTGGTTCCGCCCGTGGCAAGAGCATGGACGAGAACCATGTGTTCGGAGACTCTGGTCACCTTCATCGCGGGAAACATGAGTTGGATCATGCGGGGCTCAAGAAAGAGCCTCGTTGAACGGAGACGCTCAATGCGTCCGATATCCCCGTGGAAAGGCTGGAATTCCCTCCCTGCTTCGAGCACAGAGACCGAAAATGCTCCCGCCAGCTCGCGAGCGGCAATCGCTCCACCTGCCCCGCTTCCCACCACTACGGCGCGCTTCAACGCTTGCTCCCCCGCGGTCGCAGGACCGCCCGGCAGCACGGCCGGCCACCCGTTATGCGTTCCGAGAACTCTAGGGACGCCCCGTCGAACAGCCCGGAAGCCAATCCCTCGTCCAACGCAGACACAACTTGGCATGCGCGCTCGCTGTAGTAGCCCGAGAAGAAGCAATGGGTGATGACAAACTTGTCGCCACCGGCGGTGCCGCCGTCTACCTCTATCCCAATCTGGTGATAAAGGAGCTTCAGCGCCCCCAGGGCCTCGACGGGCTTGCGGATGCGAAGCCGATGGCGGGTGCGGGTCCCGAGCATCACTGCGCCTCGGCGGAGGCGATCCTTAGCTGATTCTATGGCCCCCATGTCCCCCGCGGCGATGAGACGCTCCGCCTCCCGCGCTGTGAATTCAGCGTATGCGGCGCAACGATCTTCGAATCTGCCGCCGCTCCAGCGCGGCACCTCGAGATCGAACCCCTGTGCGGTCACGCGGAGCAGTTCATCCAGCATTCGCAGCCGCAATCTCTTCGGAAATCGGCATTCCAGGAGAGCCAAGCGAAGGCTCACTTCATTCCTTACTAAGAGACCGGAGGCAAAGCCACCAGACAACGAGGGCGATCACCCCGTCAACAATGAAATTAGCAAGGTACAAGAGGTACTGCTCTTGGAGGGCAAAGAGCCCTATGCAGACGATGGCGCTGGCCGCCTTGGCCTGAACCAGGATCCACGGAAACCATCGGACATCTGGGTGGCGCGCCATCTGCCAGGCAAGCAGAGTGACCACATACATGTACGCAACCGCGAGCGCGAGAAAGAGGGCGTACGGCTGGGTGGTCGACTCCGGCCAGCCAAGGCCGCGGGCGAGGAAGTTGAACGCCGCGAGCACTCTCCCAGGGATGACGAGGAAGATCACGCCAACGACAGCGAAGGTTACCGCCAAATTCAACCCTGTGACGCGGACCATACGCTGGTTTGTCACGATCCAGCTCCCTTGAGCCGCCTGTTGAACTCGGACTGGGGACCGAATTTCACCTGGTCGAGCGCGGCGATCGCCTGCGGCCGATCCAACGGCAGCTCACCATATTTGCCACTCCCCAGAAGGCGATAATTCTTATTGATGAAACAGCGGTTCTCTCCAGGGAAGTGCTCCCTCATCTCCGCGAGAATCTCCCCCAGCGCGCGCTCGCGCACATTGCCAAATGATAACGGCAAGAAGACGCAGGGACTGACTTCCCCAAAAGCATCGATGTAGACCATCTTACATCCAGCGTTGCAGCCGAAGTTCTCGGCTCCTTCAAAGTGACCCAGGTAATTGATCGTCATACCTTCCATCCGTCCGCGGCCACGCACCGATCGATTGTGATGGTCCTGAAGGCGGCACAGGGCGCGACGGTCATCTTCAGTGATCACAAGCTCCTCGTCCCAGAAATCCTCCACCGAGGGCTTGACCTCGCTCAGCCAGGCCTCATCTACACCCAGGGACTCCAAGAAAGAAATCAGCCTGTTCACGTCTCCGTTTCTGATCATCTGCCGGCTGAGAACCGAGGAGACACTCACATGGATGCCCGGCACTCGTCTGAGTATCGAGATTGCTTCCATGGCGGCGTCGAACGCACCTTCGTACCGGCGCGACGCGTCGTGCCTGGCTTCCTCCCAGTGATCCAGACTAACCGCAACTGAAAAAAGGCCGGCAGCGGCCAGATCCGCCGCCATCTGGGCAGTTAGTCCTACACCGGTCGTGAATAGCTTGACCGCCATCGTGGAGGAGGCATGCGCCGTGACATCGACGATGTCCCGGTTGAGAAGGGGCTCGCCGCCTGTAAAGCCCAGCCACGCCACCCCCGCGTCTCTCAGATCGTCGATCACCCTGAGGATGGTGGCCGTATCCATGGGCCTGCCTGAGCGGCTCTTGTTGTAGCAGTACTCGCAGTTCTGCGGACAAGCATTGGTGAGCCCCACCTGCGCGTGCGACGGACCCGGCCTGCGCCCGACTAGATGATGGTCAACAAACCGCGCATACGCAGCCCCGGTCAGCGGCGGCAGGTGCGAATGCAAGATGAGATTCCGGCCGAACCGCCGGATAGGGAATTGGCGCATATAACGAGTCATGAACAGGCTGGCTGCAGGCTTCACCCGAAGCATGGCGGGATTGGCTGCAACGACCTTCGCCAGTGCGAACCGCTCTTGTTGCGACCTCATGAGTGGCAGTGTACCGGACCGGACGGGCAGTGGGCCAGTGATATGAGGACATCAAAGGCGGCAGATCGACGCATAATCCCCGCACATCTGGGAACACCCCAGCCATGAGCGCATTCTCCTTTCTTCTCTACCCGCTGCTCGTGGTCCCCATGGTTCTGTTGTTGTATGCGCAGTCCCGGGTAAGGCGCGTCTTCGCCGAGGAGGACCAACACCCGAACGCGGAGGAAATCACCGGCCTGGAGGCGGCGCGTGAGCTTCTCAACCAAGCCGGCCTTCATCAGGTTCGCATCGAGATACAGGGCGGGGTTTTCAGCGACCAGTACAACCCTATGACGAAGACCCTCCGGCTTTCGCCACGCATCGCCCGTCGGGACTCCACTCTCGCCGTGGGAGTCGCCGGTCACGAGGTGGGGCACGCCATTCAGGATGCCGAGGGTTACACCCTTATGAGAGTCCATAACGTGCTGGCGCGTTGGCTTCTGTTTGCCACCACGATCATCCCGATAGCCTTCATCGGTGGCTTCCTTTTCGGCAGCGTACTCCTCATGCTCGTCGCTGTGGGCATCCTCGGCCTACAGGTGGTGTTCGCTCTCGTCGCCCTGCCCTTGGAGAGAAACGCCAGCAAGAGGGCTCTTTACCTGCTGGAGCAGCGCGGGGTTATCCTGCACTCCGAGGAAGGAAGTGTCCAGCGAGTGCTGCGTGCAGCCGCCTTCACATACCTCGCTTCGGTAGGAATCCGGCTGGCTTTCTTTCTGTTCTGGTTCGTCGTCCTCGCGAGCGCCACCGGCCTGATAACCCGGCTCTAAAGGGGGCCGGGACTATGTCGAGGCGGCAGAAGATTTTTGCCGCGCCAGGGGTGGCTTCAAGGTGGACGAAACCACGTACTTAGGCCTCGAGTTAAGCGGCTCCGCAATTGTATGCTCCTCGTCGGGTGCAGTTGGCCAGTAAGCGGCGAAGATCTGGTACGCCCGCCTACCCAGGACGAAGCCGTCCGCAGCCGAGATGCTGTCTGTGACCCATTTTTGGGCTACTTCATCCATGAAAGCCATGTGCCAGACGCCATGCTCGAAGCCGCCGTCGCGGTCTTCATCTGGACCACCGGGCGCCTGCGAGACTCCGTCAAGGCTGAGGAACTCAGTCGCAACCAGACGGCCCATGGCAACTCCTTTCCGGGCGTTGGCGACAGCTAAGCCGGAGGGGCGCCTACCGCCCGCAGTAATACACTGATGCTTCCGAGAACCACGCTGAGTCTCTCCCATCCTCGGGCGCGCAGCAGGCTGGCGGCAATCATTGAACGACGGCCAGTGCCACAAACGATGGTCACCATACGGTCTCGAGGAATCTCGTCAAGGCGACCGAGGAGATGCCGCACGGGAATGTTCAAGGCCCCCGGAATCCGGCCGTCGGATTCGAGTTCCTCCACGCTGCGCACATCCAGCACCCAATCGTTTTCGGCAGGGCCGACGCGGAGCTGAGCGGCGACTTCCTCAGCCATCACGCATTTGATCTGACTGGTTGGCAGCCCCGCCGAATACCAGGCATGTATCCCCCCGGCGAGGTACCCCTCGACCTGCCCATGTCCAACACGCAGCAATGTCCTCACCAGCGGCTCGGGGTCCTCGGATGGCAGCACGACCAGAAGTGGACGGTCGTACGGCAGAAACCAGCCACCAAATGTCGACACTCCCGTCTCGTAGATGTTGACGCTGTCCGGAACATGTGCGCCGCCAAAGCTCTCCGGCTCACGCACGTCAAGCACCAGGGAACGGCTACATTTCTCAACAAATACCTCAGGAGGAAGCGCGGCAGGCAGAACCAGACCGTTCGGGCGCCTGGGTCCCAGGAGGTTGCGCCAAGCCATTTCCCGGAAGTAAGGAGGGAAGTCGAGGGAGCGAGCCGCCTCTTTCACGAACGTTTCCTTGTCAAGGGACAGCAGAGGATTGTGGCTCCGTTCGAAACCGATGCTGGTCCAGGGTCTATCGGCGATGGGGGCTCCTCCACACGCTGAGCCCGGACCGTGCGCGGGGCAGAGAATGACTCCGTCGCCGAGGGGAAGCAGACGATCGAAGACGGACTCATAGAGTTGCCGTGCCAAGTCATGCGCCTCGTCGCTGCCAAGGAGATCTGTGCGGCCGACGCTCCCCGCCATGAGGGCATCGCCGCTGAAAACCATCCACGGGGCCTCGCTAGGATCCTGCAGCAAGTAGCTCATGTGGCCACGCGTGTGCCCGGGAGTCGCGATCGCCTTCAGGCTTAGCCCCCCCACGCTCCATCCTTGGCCATCATTCGCGACGGAGCCGTATTTGTAGTCCAGGTGACGATCCGCCCGCCATACCTGGGCGCCGGTGCGCTCTGCTAGTTCAGCAGAGCCGGTCAGGTAATCCTCGTTGCGATGCGTCTCGAACACGAACTTCAGGTCATGGCCGGAAATCGCGAGCGCGCGCTCATATTCTTCGCCGTCCAGGCGGGGATCAATAATGACGGCTTCCCCACGATCGCCGACGAGATACGAGTATTGGCCCAGCCCCTCGGATTCGAATCTCTGAAGCAACATGCCGTCTCCTTCGCTTCGTGCCCAGGGTGGCGGCCTTCAGTCTCTCTCGACTAGGGCCCCGGGCTCCCCGTAAGCTGTCGGCTTCAAGACAACAATGGTCTTGCTCCCGTCATAAGCCTCGAGCTCCAGGATCTCCGGCTCGCCCCCCTCGTCTTCTAGCAACCGGACCGCGGTTGGGTTGATGACTGAGTGGGTAGTGTGGTCAAGCTCAGTAGTCCCAACCATGACCTCGATCTTAGGACCACCGCCCGCTTCCATGTCCGCGGAAACCCCCAGCAAGGGAACCCGCTTGATTTCTTCCTGATATCCAAGTTCGCGATCGCTCACCCTGATGGTCACCGCGCGTGTCCGCTGCTCTCGCGTGAACGAGTCGAGAAACTCGCTCCACTGATCGGTGGGAATCGTGCGTGTAGGCATGTCTCGCCTCCGTACTCTGTGCCTGACCCGGTATTCGCCGGCGTATCGCCTTCGGATCCGCCGGCCCTGTAGAGTTGTGCCCCGCGTGAGCGCGATTCATGCCTGGTGTACAGTGTGACCGTGCAGGATCGACCGAGGGAGCGATAGATGAAATGGGAATACCGAGCTACCGTCTTCTATGCGAAGGCGAATGACCCTGAAGCAAAGGCCTACCTACAGAAGATATGGCCCGGCTGGGAGCCCCCTCTACATGCCCCCCAGGCCCTAGGGCCCAAGCTCAACGACTACGGGGCCGAGGGCTGGGAGCTCGTGAGTATGCAACCGGTGCACCTGGACAGCGACGCCAGCGTGCTCATCCATGGAGGACCAACCGCAGCCCACGATGATGCCATCACCGGGATGATCAAGGCGCGGGCCAGGATCCCCAGTTCTCCCCCTGGCCAAGAGCCAACCCGGTACACCAATGCTTATCTTTGCGTCTTCAAGCGACCGGTCGAATAGGAGTCCTCGCAGCAAGAGCCCGCTACCCTAGTCTGTCGGTTCAGACAAGTCTGGCTCGTCTTCGGCATCTTCGTCACCGCCGTCGCCCTCAGCCATGTTAAGAGGAAGAAGGCTCGTAGCGGCCTCGCTTGGCAGTTCTTGCACACCACGCAGCTTGCGTTCGATGGTACGGCTCTTCCTAGCCGCGTCTTCGATGGTGCCGGAGGCTTGGTCGAGCTTTTTATGCACTTTCTCGAGAAGAGTGCCGAACTGCCCGAATTGCGTCTTCACCGCGCCCAGCAACTGCCAGACCTCGCTGGAGCGCTTTTCGATGGCAAGCGTACGGAATCCCATCTGGAGGCTGTTCAGAAGGGCAGCAAGGGTTGTCGGGCCGGCGATGACAACACGGCAGTCGTTTTGGATGGATTCCGCTAAGCCGGGACGGCGAAGCACCTCAGCGTAAAGACCCTCGGTGGGGATGAACATAATGCCGAAATCGGTGGTTCTGGGCGGATCCAGGTATTTTGTCTGAATCTCCTTCGCGGAAGCCTTGACCCGCGCCTCGAGCGCACGCAGGGCCCCTTCCATCCCTGCGGAATCGCCCGCGCCCTGGGCCTCGAGCATCCGCTGATAGTCTTCAACCGGGAACTTGGCGTCGATGGGGAGCCACACCACGTCGCTTTCCCCCCCATCCTGCCCAGGTAGTCTGATGGCGAACTCCACCCTCTCCGCACAACCCAGTTTGCAGGCGACATTCGCGGCATACTGCTCGGGGGTCAGGATCTGCTCGAGAAGCATGCTGAGCTGGACCTCGCCCCAGGTGCCTCGAGTCTTCACATTGGTGAGGACCCGCTTGAGGTCGCCGACCCCGGCTGCAAGCGTTTGCATCTCCCCCAAGCCCTTGTGGACGGCTTCCAGCCGCTCGCTGACCTGCTTGAAGGATTCACCCAGCCGTTTGTCGAGAGTGGCTTCGAGCCGTTCATCCACAGTCTTGCGCATTTCGTCCAGCTTCGCCGCGTTTTCTTCCTGCAACTGCTTGAGCCTGCCGTCCACGGTGCCACGAAGCTCATTCAGGCGCTTTTCGTTCGACTCGGTAAGGGTGACGAGCTGAGTAGTAAACGTCTCGAGCTGGCCCTTCTGCTGTGTGCCGAGTTCCCCGATGCTCCTGACGGTGGAGTCGCCCATTGCCTTCACGGCCGCCGCTACCTCTTCCCTGACCAGCTTCGCGCTCTTGGCCGTTTCCTCCCTGCCGCGGGCCATCTCCTCGCGCAGCAGGTTCTCCGCACGCTCTTGAGCTCGGCTTAAATGATCGAGAGCACGGCCCGCCGATCCTTGCCAACTCCTGAAGAGGAGAGCAACCAGCAGTCCAACGACGATGAGGAGAAGAACCACCGCGACGACAGCCAGCGCCTGGGACATGCGAAACCTCCCACTCCGAACGACATTACAAGGCTATCATGCGGGTCGGACGGGAAGGCGAAGGCGCGGACAGCGCGCCTGCAGGCTGCTGAACAATGACGTTGCGCCCGCCCAGGGGGCACCCGAAACGCTCTCAGCAAGCGCGAGAGCAGGACCGCCCAGGGGGCACCCGGTTTTGATGGCCGTGACTTCGTTGTTCAGCAGCCTTCTGGGTGGTTAGCTCGGGAGCTTGTAGGCGGAGACCCCAATGACCATCCGAAGAGGCCCGAACCTGTGGAGATCATGCCAGGCGAAGCATCGAAGTCCGGCCTTGCTCAGCATAGCTTCGACCTCGCGTTTGGTGTGGAAGCGGGCTCTTCGTTCCTTGCCCAGGAAGAAGACCCTATGGCTTGGAATCACAAAGTTGTCGGCGAGAAGGAGCACGCCTCCCGGTGCCAAGACCCGACTCACTTCACTCAGGCCCCGGGTTTGGTCTGCCCAGTGGTGGAACGAGATGGTGGAAAAGACGAGATCAAAGGCTCCGTCGCGAAAAGGAAGACTTTCGGCCAATCCCTGGATGAAACGCACCGTGGCACTGTCTCGTGTTGCACGCTGCGCCATCCTGATCATCTCCGGAGATCCGTCTACCCCGACAAGCTCGGCCGCCGGCAACTGCTGTCCGGTCAGGCGCAGCAGCCTGCCCGTGCCGCATCCCACGTCGAGCACCCGCAGAGGCGCAGGGGCAAGACTCGCAGCCAGACGCAAAGCGTTCTTGTAGACCGGACCAAAGAACAACGGCTGGGCCAAGCTGCGATCGTAACGGGGAGCCCAGCGGTCGAAATGCTCACGGTCACCTTTTCTCATACGTTCCCCCAGAGATCGCACCTCTCGCCACGTCAAGCAGTCTTGACCCCTCTCAGGAAGGCCGACCTCGACAGCCATACCCACAGTCCTCCGCACAGCAAGCCGAAGACCATGTTAAGGACCCGAGTGATCACCGATGCTGTAGTAGGTTGGATCTTTGGTGGTGCCGCCGGCGTATCCCACCCTAGTTCTTATCGCTCCAGGGACGGCGCCAAACTGCGCCTCACTGCGCCAGAATCAGCCCAAGGCGAAGGTTGCCGACTGAAAGTCTCTTGGTGCGGCCACGTCCAGCGCCGGGCGGACAGTCAACACAGATGTCAGTGGGCTCGAGAAAGGGGGAGTGTCGGCGTTCCTGTTCAGCGTGCTGCCGCAGCCCGTGACCAGAAAGGCGAGTCCGACTCCGAGAGAGAGTACGGCAGCAGCCAAGACGGTGTTTGTGAATCTGCGTCCCGAGGCCATCTGCAACCCCAATCCCGATCTGTGCGATGCATGATAGCAGAGAGTGCCGCAGCGATCAGAATTATCCCTGCAAACGCGCAGTTTATCCTGATAAACTCTTCAGGTGTTTGACTTCCGCCCCTATCCTGAGTTCGCCTGGTCCATCAGCAGGCAGCGGCAGTTGCAGGATTGCCCCCGTGCCTACTACTACCGCTACTATCTTTCCCACAACGGCTGGTTGCGGGATGCGCCCGGCCGGTCCAAGCTTGCCTACCGGCTCTCGAAGCTCACTGGGCTGGATGCCCTCCTCGGTCAGGAGATTGACAACCGGGCCAGAGAGCTCGAGGCCCAAGCCCGCGCCGGCAACCCCTTGCCTCTCGCCGCGGTTCTCGAGGAGCGCACGCGCCGGACGCTTCGAGACGCCTGGCGTTCGTCCCGCGACGACCGGAACGCCTTCGAGACTAAGCCCAACAGCGTCACCATGCTTCGCTGCTTCTATGTCGACGGCTGCCCGGCACCCGAGGCCGAGACCGACCGCCTCAACGAAAAGCTCTCCACCTGCCACTTGAACCTGGTGTCGGCTCCCCACTGGGACCGCCTGTATGACTGCGCTGGGGACGGTTGTGTGACCATAGAGGGCTTCGCGCACTTCTTCCTCGACGGCGTCAAGACCTACTCGGCAGCCGACCTGGCCTATGTGCACGATGGCACACTGTATCTGATCGACTGGAAATCCGGCCGGCCGGGGGATGACGACTCCGTCCAGGTGATCCTGGCGACGTACTGCCTCATTCAGGCGAACCCTGAACTTGCCGAGCTTCCCGTGCGCCCATCGTTGTACTACCTCTTGGCAGGCAGCGAGAAGCAAATCGAGCTACCGCCGGACTTGAAAGCCTTCGTCGGCGACACCGTCTCCGCGGGGATCCGCGAGATGCACTCTTTCCTACGGGACGTAGAGTCCAATGCGCCTCTTGATGTGAGCGAGTTCCCACGCAGGGAATCGGGGCTTTGTGCCAGCTGCAACTACACCTGGCTGTGTGAGGGAAGCGCCCAGCGCGACCGATAACGAGCGAAGACCTAATCGAGACGGGCTTTGGCTGCCCAACGAGGATTCGAACCTCGACTAACTGATCCAGAGTCAGTCGTGCTGCCGTTACACCATTGGGCAAAGGATGAGATGGAAGGAGTTTACCATCGCGGCAATGATGGAGCTTGGTCGATTCCCTAGCCCCGTCCCTGCTTGCCCTCTATCTTCGCCCAGGTGTCCTTCAAAGTGACCGTGCGGTTGAACACCGGAGCACCCGGCCGGGTATCCTCCTGGTCGGC
>JAMDEO010000233.1 GCA_023483915.1 Actinomycetota bacterium | reverse complement strand
GGCGGGCCATCCTCCAGGACGGTAGCGAATTCCGCATCAAGAAAGCTCGTCACTCCGAACCACTCGGGTTCAAACGTCTCGCAAAGAAGGTACTGAAGAATGGCAAGGTCGCGTTCGCCATGGGGCTCACACGCCTCCTCGACGTAGAAGCAGTACTCCGTCCCCACCTGCCGGACAGATCCACCGATGATCCGTTCGACGATCGAGGTGACCGCCCTGACCCCCGCAGGGGTCATGCCTGGTGTCCGATAGAAGCGCAGCATCCCTATTCAGACGCTACCTTACCATCCCTCCGGCACTGAGTTGGGCAGCACGTAGCGGCCGTCTTTCACAAACCGCCGGATCGTCTCGATAGGGTCCCTGCCCAGCCGGGTCTGCGGATTGCAGTCACAGAACTGATCCGGCGGATACAGCGACTCTTCGTAAATCTTGCGGTAGACCTCATTGCGCAACAGGGCAATGAAGTTGCGACTGGGATCCAGCCTCCGACGGCGCAGTTCCTCCAGGTTGACGGTCGCAGAGATGATGGCCTCCCCGGGAAAATCGGCATAGGCAATGACCGCCCCGTTGTAGTCGCAGATCATGGCCTTGCCGGGCGCAGTCATCTTGGGGCGCTTGGCTCCCAGAAGCGCTCCCCACGAGGCAGACACGACGTAGCAGAGGTTTTCCCAGGCCCGCATCCGGTTCATCATCTGCCAGGTTTCCGACGGGGGCGACATCATGGGGTCGATGAGGAGCGGATGCAGGATGACCTCCGCACCTTGCACCCCCAGAGCCCGAGCCGTCTCCGGGAAGTGGCCGTCCATGCAGGTGATGGTTCCGATGCGGCCGATCTCGGTCTCGGTCACCGGCATGAAGCTGCTAAGGCTGTCACCGTAGCGTTCGATCCACAAGGAGTAGATGTCCTGGGGGCTGACCGAGAGTTCGTAGTGGGTGGCCGTAGTGATCTTGCGGTACTTGTGGATAATCTCGCCCGTGGGCCCAATGATGAAATGGGTATTGAAGAAGTAGCCACCGTCCGCCCATTCAGGATCGCGCTCCAGGCAGCAGCCCGCGATGTATAGGCCGTATTCCTTAGCTTTGGCGCTCAGGCGCTCGCTTTCCGGCCCCGGCAACTCGATGAGAACATTGTCGATGTAGTGCCGGTACGGCCAGGTCCCTTCATGCCCCTGGATGAAGAACTCGGGGAAACTGATGAGCTTGATGGGCGCCCAACTGCTCTCGTAGCCGCCCTTTGCGGTGTAGCAGAGTTGGGGCGCGGAGTCGATCAGCTCGAGACATCGGGTAAGATTGCGGTCTATATCCGTCCGGTCGGCTACCACCTTGACCTCGTTCTGAATGGCCACGGCAGTGAATATCTCGTACGTCACTCTGTTGCTCCTTTCATGCGCTGGAGCGCCTACCCCCCGGGAGCAGACCTCCAAGTGACTGCGGCCATCGTACCGCACGGGCGCCCTTGCGAAGACCGCACCGGCAGGTTTCGCCTCGGTTGGGCCGGGCAACAATGGAGTCATGCCCCCATCGGCCGTCACACTCAACAACGGGGTGCAGATGCCGGTCATCGGCTTCGGCACCTGGCAGGTCCCTGCACGACAAGCTCGCGAGGCTGTGCGCTGGGCGCTGCAGGCCGGTTACCGGCTGATTGACACTTCTCTCAACTACTGGAACGAGCCTGAAGTTGGACAGGCCATCCGCGAATCCGGCCTCCAGCGAGAGGAGATCTTCGTCACCACCAAACTCGAGGGCGAGGACCACGGCCCCGGGGGGGCTCTACGCGGCTTTCGCCGCAGCATGCACAATCTCGATATCGGTTACGTCGACCTCTACCTGGTTCACTGGCCCGGCGGTCAGAGGATCGATACATGGAAGGCCATGGAGGAGGTTCTGGCTGGAGGGTCCTGCCGGGCGATCGGCGCCAGTAACTACGGGGTGGAACACCTAGAGGAGGTGCTTGAGCATGGACACGTTGCTCCGGCTGTCAACCAGATCGAAATCCACCCCTCTCTCTACCCGCGCCGAGTGGTGGAATTCTGCTTGAACAACGGCATAGCGGTCGAGTCGTACAGTCCGCTGAATCAAGCAGGAAACCTCCACGACCGGGTCATCACGCGGGTGGCAAGAGAGCATGGGCGCACGCCCGCCCAGGTAGTCTTGCGCTGGCATATGCAGCATGGATTTATCCCGATCCCCCGCTCCGTAAGCCCGGAACATATAAAGGAAAACATAGAGGTCTTCGACTTTGCCCTCAGCGACCAAGACACGGCCGATCTAGATTCCCTCGATCGAGGCCGGCGGTTCGTCTGAGTAGGGGTAGGCGGTGATCGCTTTCAGACCCACGGAATCACACTTGGCGGTGCACGAGTTGCTGCCTGGCGAATCGGATACCGCCTTGTTGCGCTCTGAGCTTCTCAGCATCGAGCAACTCAGATATCACGCAGTGGCGCTCGCCGGAACTCACAAGGTTGGACCGCGCCCGGGCAAGGACAGGCTGCTACCCCGCTTGACAGACAACGAGCACGTGCTCCTCAGCGCCTACGGAACCGTGAGTGCGGCCGCGGCGGCCGGGCAGCGCATCACCCCGGCAGACGCGTGGCTCCTCGACAATTTCTACCTCATCGAGCAGCAGATCGCCCTCGCGCGGAGACACCTTCCTCGCGGATACAGCCGGGAACTGCCACGGCTCATTGAGGGGCCGTTTGCTGGATTTCCGCGGATCTACGACTTAGCCCTCGATCTCATTTCCCACCAAGACGGACGTATCGACCAGGATAATGCGGCCGCCTTCATAGGGGCCTATCAGACTGCCGATCCTGTGAATCTGGGGGAACTGTGGGCCTTCCCCATAATGCTTCGGCTAGGGTTGCTCGAGAACATCCGCAGGGTAGCCATTCGGATTGCGGCTCGCCGCGAGGAACGGGACTTAGCAACCTCCTGGGCGGACAAGATGATCAACGTAGCCGACCGGGAGCCGCAGAAGCTCATCCACCTGTTGGCCCAGTTCTCCGACGCGCAGATCCCTCTGACCGCGCCGTTCGTGGAGAACTTCTACGGTCGCGTGCAAGGTCAAGGACCTGCGTTCGTCTTTATTCAAGCCTGGTTTGAGCACCGCCTGTCGGAGGAGGGGATGACCGCAGCCCAACTGCTCGAGGCGGCAGGCCGCACCGCGGCAGCCGACCAGGTGTCGTTGGCCAACAGCATCAACAGCCTGCGGTTCATCTCCACCGCCGACTGGGGCAGATTCGTGGAGGATCTGAGTCTGGTGGAGCATCTGCTCCAGCTAGACCCGGCTCAGGTGTATCAAGGTCAAGATTTCCCAACCCGCGACCGGTATCGTCACGCTATTGAGGCCATAGCTCGGGGAAGCAGGCAAACCGAATTGGACGTAACTCGCGCCGTCCTCGGGCTGGCACGGGAGGCGGCGGACGCCGAGGGGCCGCATGATAGGACTGCCCACGTGGGCTTCTATCTGGTCGCCAAAGGCCGCCCTTTGCTGGAGCATGCTGTGGAGAGCAAGGTGCCGTTCCTGGCAAGGCTGGTTCGGGTGGCACGCCCCCTGCGACTCCTCGTGTATCTGGCGCCCATCGCGATGCTGAGTGCTGCCGCCGTAGCCGTACCCCTGATCTACGCGCTTCAGATGGAGCAGAACGTCGGTAGGGGCATATTCTTCGCCATCGTCGGTCTTCTGGCGGCGTCCGCCCTCGCCGTTCCCGTGATCAACATGCTGATCACCGTGGCCGTGCCTCCGCGAATCCTGCCTCGCCTGGATTTCTCAGACGGCGTCCCAAGCGCATACAGGACGATGGTGGTGGTTCCCACCCTCTTGGGTAGACCCGAGGATGTACCCGATCTCCTCGAAGACCTCGAGGTCCGGTATCTCGGCAACCGCGACCCAAATCTGCACTTTGCGCTGCTGACCGACTTCCGGGATGCATCGGAGGCCGTTCATCCCGGGGACGCGGAGTTGCTCGGCCTGGCCAGGGCGGGCATTGAGGCACTGAACGAGAAGTACGCGGAGGAACGGCCGGGCATCTTCTACCTGTTTCATCGCCCTCGAGTTTGGAATCCGCATGACCGAGTCTGGATGGGATATGAGCGCAAACGAGGCAAGCTCGAGCAGTTCAATGCACTCCTGCTCGGGTTGCGGAAAGAGGCCGAGACGAGAGCGAGTGTGGAAGCAACCGGAGGATCGGCCCCGGGCAGCCGAGTCACCCTGGACGGCGGAGTCACCACGGACAGCGCAGTCACCACGGACAGCGGAGTTACCACGGGCGCCGCGGCCGCGGCCGCCGCTGGTGCCGGAGCCCCCGCGAGCGCCGCAGCAGCCTTTTCCGAGATAGTCGGCGACCTATCTGTTCTGGGGTCCATTGCCTACGTCATCACGCTAGACACGGACACACAGCTTCCTCGAGATGTCGCATTCACTCTGATCGGGAATATGGCCCATCCGCTAAACCGCCCAGTGTACGACGCCAGAAAGGGGCGCGTCGTCGACGGGTATTCCATTATTCAGCCACGAGTTTCCATCAGTTTGGAAAGCAGCAAGGGGTCGAGGTTCACCCGCCTCTTCGCAGGCGAAGCCGGGATAGATCCTTACACGCGAGAGACTTCCGACGTCTACCAGGATCTGTTCGGGGAAGGCTCGTTCGTCGGTAAGGGCATATACGACGTGGCCGCCTTCTCGGAGGCAATCGCCGGCCGCTTCCCCGAGAACCTCATCCTCAGCCATGACCTTCTTGAGGGTGGCTACGCCCGTTGCGCCCTGGTAACCGACGTCGACCTCATCGAAGAGCACCCGACTACCTACCCGATGGAGGCGAGCCGGAGACATCGCTGGGCAAGGGGCGACTGGCAACTCGCCGGCTGGTTGCTGCCTCGGGTGCCTGGACCGGCTCGCAGGCGGCAACCCAACCCCCTGGCTCTCTTAACCATCTGGAAGCTCTTCGACAACCTGCGTCGCAGCCTTGTACCCACGGCCCTGTTGGCGCTGTGCATCGGTGGATGGTTCTGGGCGCCGGAGGTCGCCTGGTTGTGGCCGCTCCTGGTCGCCGGGGTCTTCTTTGTGCCGCCTCTTCTCACCGCCCTTATCGATCTTGCCAGGAAGCCGTCCGAACGAGGATGGCGGCTGCATTTGGTACTAACCAGCAAGGCGCTTGCCAACCCATTATTGAGGGGCTTGCTGGGGCTCATCCTCCTTCCCTACGAAGCATCGATCTACCTCGATGCCATCGCCCGCTCTGTGGTCAAGACGCTCGTAACCCGGCGCGGCCTCTTGACGTGGTACCTTCCCTCATACGGGAAGCGAAACGCCCGCCGCTCCCCGGCGCAAGTCTTGCGCGAAATGTGGATTGCGCCTCTTCTTGCTGTGGGCCTGAGTGTCCCTCTGTTTGCCTTCCAACAGACCCGGCCGCTCGATTGGCCATTCGTGCCGCCTCTCCTAGTCCTGTGGATCGCCGCCCCGGTGGTAGGCTGGTGGATCAGCAGGCCTGTTCGCCCTCCTGCCGCGGAACTGAGCTCGCAACAGCAGGTCTTCCTCCGGGTCTTGGCCCGGCGTACCTGGCGGTACTTCTCGGACTTTGTGGGCCCGGAAGACCACTGGCTACCGCCGGACAACTTCCAGGAATACCCCGCCGCGGCGGTGGCCGGTCGGACCTCACCCACCAACATCGGCATGGCTTTGTTGGGGTGCCTGGTAGCTCATGATTTCGGCTATATCTCCACCGGCGAGCTTCTCCGCCGCACGGAGCGCACATTTCGGACCATGGGCAAGC
>JAMDEO010000080.1 GCA_023483915.1 Actinomycetota bacterium | reverse complement strand
TGCTAATGCTGGATTCCGGTGAAGTAGTTGACCACCCAGGTCATGATGATGGCACCGAGGACGCCGCCCCAGATGGTCGCGCCGCCGCCAACCAGAGACATAACGATGGGAAGGACGGCAACGTTGAAGGTGAATGAAGTAGGGGCGACCGATCCCGTGATGAAGGCGAACAGGCCGCCGGCCAAGCCGCATATCACGGCGTTGGCGACAAAAGCCAGCAGTTTCCAGTTGGCCGTCCTTATGCCCAACGTGGACGAGGCGATCTCACTCGTGGCGAGGGCCCGCAATGACCGCCCTAGTCGATACTTGAGTCCCCGTTGGACGAGCAGAAGGATCACTATGGCAGGCACCCAGACGACGTAGTACTGGCGGAGCAGGCTGAATACGCTGAACCCGAAGATGCTGAGGGTGGGGATCCCGTTCAAACCGTTGATACCGCGCGTAACGCTGGGCAACTGGACTAGGAGCACCATGAATATCTGCCCCAATCCAATGGTGGCCAGCGCCAGATAGAAGTAACGCAGTTTGAGGACCGGCCGCCCAATAATGAGGGCGATGATCCCTGGAATGATGGCCCCGATGATCAGGCTCGCCAGAGTGGGCACGTTTAGCTTCAAAGACAGCAAAGTGGCAGCATAGGCGCCCATCCCATAGAAGGCCGAGTGCCCAAATGACAGCTGACCGGCTTGGCCAAGGATCAGGCCCACGGCGATGGTGAGCATGGCGAACAACCCTGCCGTTGTCATCCAGCTCATCGCGTAGAGGTTCTTGTACACGAGAGGCCAGACGAGAAGGATGACGACAAATATCACCTTGGCGACGGTGGCATAGCGACGCCGGTAGAGTCCCACCAGAATCTCTTTCGCTCCCGGCTTGACCTGTGCCGCTTCCACAGCCGTTGCCTTGGTCCGGCCCGTGTCGGCCGACGGTCTCACATCTCACCTTCCGTCATTGTTGTCCCGAGAAGACCCTGCGGACGGAAGTAGAGAAGCAAGATGAGGATTACGAAGGCGATGCCGTCCTGCCACCCGGCGGGAAGGACGCCGGCGAAGATCGATTGGATGATCCCCAGAACAAGACCGCCGATCACCGCTCCTCCGCTCGAACCCCATCCGCCGAGGATGGCAGCCACAAAACCGGTCAGGCCCCAGACCGCTCCCGACTGATAGGTCAGGGGGATGACCGAGTTGATCGCGAGGCCGCCGATTGCCCCGATGGCGGAGGAGATGACGAAGGCAAGAATGATCATCCGCTGGGTAGAGATCCCTGAGATCCGCGCTGCATTCGGATTGGTGGCGGTGGCAGTCATCTGCTTGCCGACGCGGGTCCGCCCCCCGAGGAAGTACAGGCCCACGAATATGACGACCATGAGCCCGACAACCCACAGACTCTGGACGGCCACGTGGACCCCGCCTACGGAGAGGAGCCTGTCGCCCGTGAAGGATGGCGTGGGCTTCGTGTACCCGCCCCACTTGAGGAGGATGAGACTCTCAAACAGCAGACTCAGGCCCACCGTGGCGAGGATCATGTTGACAAGAGACGACTTCATGATCCGCTTCAGCACGAGCAGGTACATGGCCACCGAGATGATGACCACGGCGATGATGCTGACGATTATCGAGGCCCAATAGGGCAGGCCGATCTCTTTCAGAAACGAGAAGCCGAAGAAGGCGCCGATCATCACGAAGCTGCCCTGAGCCATGTTGACGACGTGAGACGTGCGGTAGATCGTCACGTAACCGAGACCGATGAGGGCGTAGATGGAGCCCATGGTGATCCCGGTGACAATGTACTGAATCCACGTGGACATAGTTGATGTCCGTCCCCCCTAGACGGGCCGGGCGCGCCCTCCGTGGCGCGCCCGGCCTCAATTCAACTACCTCTCAGTAACCCTCGTCCTCGAAGTGGGCGAGGTGCGACTCGCCCGCGATTGCCTCGGGGCTAAGCAACTGGTGGTAACCCTTCTCTGTGTGCTTGGGCCCCTGGTTGACCTCTATGAAGATCCACGGCCGCCAGGTCTTGAGCGGCTTCCAGGGAGCGTGGATGAAGTTCGGCGGGATGTAGATTACGCACGATGTGTTGATGACGTGCCTCTCCATCTCGGCACCGAGATACAGCTCGATCTCGGCCCCGAGGTCCTGCGGGTTGTTCGGATCCGACCCGATGTGAAACAGCAGTTCCGGGTCCTTGTGGATGTGCGGGGGGTGGCCGATCTCTAGGAACGGCTCGTCGTGGGGCAGGACCCAATGGATCATATAGAAGTCGCTGCCCGGCAAAACATCTTTGTCGATGCGGGTGATCATGTTGAAAGGGATGCCTTCGGTGAACTTGAAGCCGTCCCGGCCGTCGTAGTTATAGATGTACCTGGAGTATTTCTTCTCCCCCTCGGCGAGGGCCGGCTTAGGCGCTTCTCCTTCCGCGGAAATAGCCTCAGCCGGGCACCAGTACTCCATCGAGGTGCAAGTGCCGCAGTCAGTGCAGATATCGGGGTCGATCCACACCCGGTCATAGACATCCGAGGTGCTCACCTTAGTGAGATTGGTGCCTTTGATCGCTTCGTTCGGGCAGTTCTTGATGCACAACCCGCACTTGAGGCACTTACTCTCGTCGATCTTGCTGGGCATGTGACCTCCTCTTAGGACTCGCGAACTCGCTAAGTCGTCTGATACAGGAAAAACCTTAGACCGGCCAGGGCCTCATCCATGGTCACGCCACGGACTCCAACGGTTTGTTCCTGGCCGGCCATCCACCAACTTGCCTGGATGCCGTAAATGATCGAAGTCACGATGTGGCCAAGGGCCGCCTTGGAAACGCCAGACTTGGCGAGGGCAGGCTGGTTGATTGCCACTGCACCGGCCAAATCGTGAATTCGCTCGAGATAGCGTCGATATTCTTTCCTGACCTGCAGATCGACGGTGGGGTCGACACCGTCGCCGGGAACAAGTCCCGCAGTATCACGGGAGCCGAATTGGCTGTTGATGAAATGCATCATCTTCGGGTCGGACTGATATACCTCGAGGACAGCGCGCATGACCGCGAGAAGAAGGTTCCGAGGGTCGGAGTCTATCTCCGCCGCGGCGGTCATCTCCGCGTCGACATAGTCGTTGATCTGACCCCAACAGTCCGCATACACTGCGCGAAGCAGGCCATTCTTGCTGTTGTAGAGGCGGAGGACGCCACTTTCACTGGTACCGGCCTCGTTGGCTATGGTCCGTAGCGGCGTGTTGGCATAACCGTTCGCAAAGAAGAGCTGCTCAGCCGCCCTCATGATGCGCTGAGAAAGATCGGAACCGTTCTCTGCCGGCACGCCCACCCCTCCATGGACCAACGAGAATCGCCCGGCTAGATTGTAGTAGTAGCACTACTACCAGGCTCCACCGTATCATCGGGGTTGAAGATTTGTCAAACGAACTTCTGCGTCGCAGCAGGCACGCCGTACCGGGCGAATCACCTCCGCCCGGCGCACTCAGGCCGCAGGATCCCCTCGGCTTGGCGGTGCGCTCTTCCGCTTAGAATCCCTCGTCCACGAACCGGCCTAGATTCTCCTTCTCCTGCTCGAGGAGGTCGCGCGGAAGGATCTGATGGTACCCCTTCTCGGTGTGCACCGGCCCCTGGTCGGCCATGATGAAGATCCACGGGCGCCACGTCCGGATGAACCGGTGTGGGCAGTGTACAAAGTTCGGCGGGACGTAGACGACGCACGTCTTGGTGATGACGTGCTTCTCCATCTCTGGCCCCATGTACATCTCCACTTCCGCCCCCAGGTCCTCGGGATTGTCCGGGTCGGAGCCGATGTGAAATAGCAGTTCGGCATTCTTATGGATGTGCGGCGGATGTCCAAATCGGAGAAATGGTTCCGGATGCTCCAACACCCAATGGACGAAGTAATAGTTGCTCCCCGGAATGATGTCGCTATGCGTCCTCGTTATGATCTCGAAGGGGATGCCGGGTGAGAAAGAAAAGCCATCTCGCCCGTCATACTGGTAAATGTAGTCCGCGTACTTCTTCCGCTTCGTCCCCACGGGATTGCCTCCACTTACCGCGCCGGACTACTGCGCCAGATCTCCGGGGGCCGTATCTCCCGCGACGCCCTCGGCCATAAGCTTCCGGCGGATATCCTCGCGCAGCGCCAGTTTGTCCAGTTTCTGGACATTGGTGTAGGGCATGCGCCGCACGAACTCGATGCGCTCCGGCAGCTCCTGAACTGAGGCCTTCTCGCCCTTGAGGAATGCGATGATGACGGCAAACGTCAATGCTGCACCCGATCTAGGTTCGATGTAGGCGCAGACCCGCTCGCCCATCAACGGATCGGGCATAGGAATGACAGCGCAGACGGCCACGTCGGGGTGTCTGGTGATCAGGCGCTCGATGACGGTAGCGCTGATGCTCTCCCCGCCGCGGTTGATCATCTCCTTGATGCGTCCGGTCAGTGTGAGGTAGCCCTGCTCGTCGATCATCGCGAGGTCGCCGGTCCTGAAGAATCCTTCAGAGTCGAAGACCCTGACATTCTCCTGAGCGTTTCGAAAATAGCCGGCGAACATCGAAGGGCCTTTGACGAGGAGCTCTCCAGGTGTGTCGGCCGGCAAGGTCTTCCCACTCGCATCGACCACCTTGTAGATATCGCCCGGGCAAGTAGGCCTCCCCACCGTGGAGCTGGCGATTTCGATGTCATCCTCTGCGCAAGTGATCGTAGTCATCCCCTCGGTGCCCCCATAGCCATTGTGGAACCGGATCTTCAGCCGACTGGTAACCTCGCGCACCAGGTCGGGATGGGCCGCGCCTCCTGCACAGTGCATCTTCTTCAGACTGCTGAGGTCGAACTCACCCAGGTCTTGGAACTGCAAAAGACGCTGAGCCAGAGTCGGCACCCAGATGACCGAGGTGACGCGCTCGCGCTCTATCGTCTCGCAGATTGTGCGGGCGTCCGTGGAATCGAGCATCACCAGCGTGCCCATCGTCATGACGCTGCCGAGGAACCCCTTCGAGAGGGGCAGATGGTGGCCGATGGACCCAACTATGAGGTTGACATCCTCGCAGTGCTGGTCCCATGCCTTTGAGCAATACTCGACGTTGCAGCTGAGGCAATCGTGGGTTAACGGCACGATCTTTGGCTCCCCAGTGGTCCCTCCCGTGGGACCCATATGGGCCACCTGCCTCGAATCAGGTCTGCAGGCTGCCAATCGCCCGACATTCTCACTCGTGAGCTCGATGTCTGCGATCAAGCGGTCGAGTCCCCAAAAACCCGGGCGGTTGATCTCGCCCCGCACCGTGATCACATGCTCTATCTGCGGACATAGCCGACGCGTGTCCTCAATGATCGGCAAGAAGTCGGTCTTGCCGTACTGAAGCGGCACTATCCAGGCAGTCGCGCCCGCAATGTGGGCAAGTCGTTCGATCTCCTGTTCCCGATAGCGGTCAACCAGCATCACTGTTATGGCGCCGATTTTCTGACATGCGAAGTAAGCAGGGGCAAAATCCACCCAGTTGGGCAGCTGTAGCAGCACTCGATCTAGCGGCCGGATGCCCAGATTCATCAGCCCGATGGCCAACCGATCAGCCTGCTCTCTAGCCTGGCCGTATGTCAATCGTCTCTCTCGGTCGATGAAGCCTTGCCTATTCGGATGCAACTGAGCCGCACGATCAAGCAACTCTCCAAGGGGCAGGCCGCTCCACCATCTGTGGTCGCTGTACACGCCGGCATCTTCGCCCCGGTAAGGTGCAGCCCCCTCTAGCATTTGGAACATGCCTGCTTCCCCCCTTCAAGTATCAGCCCGC
>JAMDEO010000063.1 GCA_023483915.1 Actinomycetota bacterium | reverse complement strand
TCTATCGCGGTCTCCATGTCTCTCGTTCCCTTCATCTGACGGCACCTCTTGATCGAGAGAGTTTATCCTGATAATAATTTGATTGTCAAATCATTGTATTATGAAAAAGTATTTGATATAAAAATGATGACTGCTGAAGCACGGAAAGGGGAGCGGCTACTGTGGGGCCTGACCATGCCGACAAGAAAGCGTTGATAGACGAGGTTGGCTTGGAGCTCAACGAGCTCCGTCGGTCGGCAGAGAGATTGGACGAGGCCGTCGCCACCCTCTACGCCCTCAACCGTACCGACCTGCGCTGCCTTGGCATTCTGTACAGGCGGGGTAGGGTAACTGCGGGTGAACTGGCGGAGGAGAGCGGACTCACGCCGGGGGCCATTACTGCTGCCCTCGACCGGCTCGAGCGAAGCGGATATGCCAGCCGAGTTGCCGATCCGCATGACCGGAGACGCGTGGTCGTGGTATCGACGGTAGCTGCCAGGGAGGTGGGAGCGAGGATCGAGGGCGAGGTGGAGGTGGCCGGTCGCGGGCTTCTGGAGCAGAGAGGCACAGAAGAGCTTGCGGCCATCCGTGACTACCTGCGCGGCACTCGCGAAGTGTACGAATCGCAGGCAGCCCAGATCGCGGCAGGCCTCTCCGGCAAGGGAGGGGCAGCTGCAACAGAAGAGGTGCGCGGCGTATCAGCGCCGTTGACCGGCGACTCAAGTGCAAGACTCGAGTTCACCAAGGGTGCGGCGAAAGTAGTTCTCAAGAGTGATCCGGCCATTACCGAGCTTTATCGAGCCCGCTTTGAAGGCACAATGCCCGACGTGTCTGTCCAAGGAAACTCGATAACAATACAACAAAGGCGACGCTTTCGGCCGTTCGACTGGCGCACCCAGTCGGCTGATGTCTCCCTCAACCCGGCCGTGCCGTGGGCTATTTCCCTGCGCGGAGGAATGTGGAAGCTTGATGCCGACCTTCGGGCTCTGGAAATCCAATCGCTCGATGTGGCAGGCGGGGCGAGCGAGGTGGAGATCTGGCTCCCTGAGGCGCGCGGAACCGTGCCGGTTCGGATCTCTGGGGGAGCAAGCAGAGTCGCCCTTCATCGCCCGAAGAACGTGGCCATGCGGGCGATGGTGAGCGGTGGCGCGAGCCAGCTCGTGTTCGACGGCAACCGGCTTGGGGCTGTCGGGGGAACGAGCCATTTTGCGAGTACCGATTTCGATGAAGCTGTGGACCGGTATGAAGTGCGCTTTTCCGGTGGTGCCAGCCAGGTGGAGATCGACACCCTTTAGAGCCGACTAGCTTGAGGGCCCCGCGGACTTGAGAGCCCTCGCGCTTCGCCCCTGATCTGCGACGAAGTCCTTCTCGCGGATCAGGAAGAAAGACGTGACTGCCGCGAGGAAAGTCAGCAACGCCGCTATGAGGAGTATGAGATTGAGCCCATCCACGAAGCCGGCTCGGGTCGCCGCGGCCACAAGTGGGCGATCGACCTGCGGCAGCGATGACAGAGTGAGCCCGATCCTGCCACTAGCCGCGGCGACCGCGATGTCATGGGATTGGGCCGCCAGAACGGTACCCGCGAGCTGCGAGATGACCGTTGAGCGAATCCTCGCGATGAAGATCGCCCCGAGTACCGCGATCCCGGTAGCAATACCTACCTGGCGAAAAGTCGAGTTGATGCCTGAGGCCATGCCTGCGTGACTGGGCGGGACCACACCGACTGCGGTGGCAACGAGGGGCACGTTCACCAGGCCCCCGCCTACGCCGCTCACGATCATTCCCGGCAGCAGGTGTGTCCAGCCAGAGGTCGGCGTCAGTCCCCGCATCAACAACAATCCAACTCCAATGAGCACGAATCCCGGGGAGATGAGAAACCGCTTGGGAAGATCCGAGGTTAGCCGGCCGGCGACCCCTGCAGCCACGAAGATCGAAAGCGAAAGGGGCAGGAACCGCACGCCCGTGGAGAGAGCGGAAAGCCCGACAACATCCTGGAGGAACAGCACCAGGTAGGTCAGAGCGGAAAAGATCGAGGCCGAGATGCCGAAGGCTGCAATCAAGCCTCCGTCGAAAGTGGGAACGCGCAGAAGGCGGAGATCGAACATGGGATCTCTGCTCAACCCCTCCGCAGCCACGAACGCTGCGAGAAGTACTGCGGCGCCAACGAGGGACCCGATGACGGTGAGGGAACCCCAGCCCGCCGTATTGCTGCGTATCAGCCCGAAAATGAGCGCGGCCAGACCGGTGCTGAAAGTGATGAAGCCAAGCAAGTCCAGCCGCTTCGGGTTTGGATCCCGGGACTCGTCGACGCGAAGCAGAGTCGCGACGAAGACGATAATGCCTACCGGGATATTGACGAAGAAGATCCACCGCCAGCCCAGGCCGCTCACCAGCGCTCCGCCGATCACGGGTCCAACGGCTATGGCTATCCCTGTCATGGCGCCGAAGACGCCAAATGCGATGCCCCTTTCTCTCCCCTTGAACGACTCCGACAACATGGCCAGCGAGGTTGCGAACATTATCGCGCCGCCGATGCCCTGGAAGGCCCTGGATATGGATAGGAACACGATGCCCGACGAGGTGCCGCACAGGAGCGAGCCCATAGTGAAGATCCCAATGCCTATGAAGAAAAGCAGTCGTCTGCCGGCGCGGTCGGCCATGATGCCGGCGGTGAGCAAGAGCGAGGCCAATGCGAGCGAGTAAGCATCGATCACCCACTGAAGACCCGAGATCGTGGCCTTGAATGCAACGGCGATGTCGGGAAGGGCAACGTTTACGATCGTGATGTCAAGGAGCAGCATGAAGACGCCGGTGCACACCACTCCGAGGGTCCACCATCTGCGGGCCATGCGTCTCCGATCGTAGGTACGGCAGCGCTGATGAGCAGGCGCCGGTAGGCTCAGACCATTGACACATGTGTGCCCCGGACGAGGAGCGGCGAAACCCGATTGACCCGTGTCACACGGGGGTACTTGTCTCCACAAATGACGGGACCAAACGACCGGACCAACCGATGGGACCAAGCGACGGAACTAAAGGCGGGGTGCCGTCGGTGAGCGGGCCTCGACCGAGGTGCACCCGACGAGGTGATGACATGTGCCGCAATATCAGGATCCTGTTCAACTTCGAACCGCCGGCGACCGAGAGCGAGATCCGCGCGGCGGCGGAGCAGTATGTGCGAAAGATAAGCGGCTTCGCGAAGCCATCTGCCGCGAACAGGGAGGCTTTCGAGCGGGCTGTCGAGGAAATGGCAGGCGCTTCGAGCAAGCTACTGGATTCGCTTGTGACTTCCGCTCCGCCCCGGAATCGCCAAGACGAGGCAGCCCGGGCGCACGCTCGCGCGGTGCGCCGCTTCGGACGCGGGACCGAGCTTGACGGTGCAGACATCGCCCTTTAAGATATGTCGCGATATATCTAAAAGTTCGCTAGGAGGTTGAAGGCGATGCATCATCGTATGTGGGGCGAGTCCAGACATCACGGTCCAGGCAGGCGGGGCTTTTTCGAGCGAGGCGGGATCATCCTCGTGATCTTGGATCTCCTCAGGGAGCAGCCTCGGCATGGATATGACATCATCCGTGAACTGGAGGAGCGCTCCAGCGGTTTCTACAGCCCAAGCCCGGGAGTCGTCTACCCGACGCTCCAGTCATTGGAAGACAGAGACTTCGTTACTGCTGCAACCGAGGCTGGGGGTAAGAAGATCTATTCCATCACGGATGCCGGTCTCGCTTGGCTGGACGGCCACCAGGAGGAAACGAAGCGTTATAAGGAGCATATGGCCGCAATCGGCAAACGCATTGGAGGCGGAGAGTGGCCCGGAGCGATGAGGGATATGAAATGGTTCATTGGCGATGTGGCCATGGCGATGCACCGCGTCGCCGGGGACGCCGATAAGACCCGCGAGATCCGAGAGATCATCATGGATGCAAAGAAAAGGATCGACGATATCGTCACGCGTTAGTAGGCTGCTGAATAATGACGTTGCGCCACCAGAATGCGATTGGGCAAGCGCGAGAGCAGAACCGCCCAGAGGGCACCCGGTCTTGGTGGCCGTTAGTTCGTCTTTCAGCAGCCTCCCAGCTCTAGGCGAACTCAACTTCGATGTAGTGATCACGGCGGTCTTCAAAGAGAGGGATTGCCCCTTGCACTGTTCCCGCGGGCGCCAGTTCCGACCCATCTACGAGGATTCGCCGGACTCCAGTCGGCACCGTTGAGTTCGGCCCGTTGCCGCCTGCCTCGGGGGCCTTCGTCTCCACTCGCTTGAACGTGATGTGGTGGAAGGTCGAGCGATAACGGTAGTGAACCTTGCAGGAGTCCCAGGTTGCAGGAAGCCGCGGCTCGACGCGAAGCTTGTCGACCTCCAGGTTAAGACCGATCAGGGTCTCGAGGATCAATCTATACATCCAGCCGGCTGCTCCGGTGTACCAGGTCCAGCCGCCGCGGCCCGTATGCGGTGAGGCGGCGTAAATGTCCGCACACATGACGTAAGGTTCGACTTTGTAAGTCTCCGTTGCCGCACTTCCGGTAGCATGATTGATTGGGTTAAGCATGGCAAACAGCTCCCAGGCCCGAGCGGTATCGCCTAGGAGGGCGAATGCAATGGCGGCCCAAACCGCGGCATGCGTATATTGTCCGCCGTTCTCCCGTACGCCGGGCACGTACCCCTTGATATAGCCCGGCTCCAAAGGAGACCTATCGAACGGGGGGTCGAGCAGCTTGATGAGTCTCGCCTCCCGCTGGACAAGGAGAGTATCGATCGCCTGCATGGCTTGGCGGGCCCGCTGCGGATCGGCCGCTTCGGCGATGACTCCCCAGCTCTGGCTGATGGAATCGATCCGGCACTCGTCGTTCGTACTGGAACCCAGAGGCGTCCCGTCATCGAAGTAGGCCCGGCGGTACCAGGCGCCGTCCCAAGCGTGGGCCTCGATGTTTTGCCGTAGTTCCTCCGCCTGTCCCGTACAAAGGCGGGCAAACTCCGCATCGCCGCGGTTCTTGGCCAGGTCCCGGAAGAGACGCAGATTGTCGTAGAGGAACCAGGCCAGCCACACGCTCTCGCCACGCCCTTCGTGGCCCACCAGATTCATCCCGTCATTCCAGTCGCCTGCTCCCATCAGCGGCAACCCGTGCCGCCCGAAGCGCAGGCCGTGTTTGAGGGACCGTACGCAGTGCTCGTAGAGCGACGCAACCTCGGTGGATGGCTGGGGCTGGTCATAGTAGGCTTCTTCCTGCGGGCCTAACTCGCGGCCTTCGATGAAGGGTAGTGGTTCGTCGAGTACGCCTGTATCGGCAGTGGCCCGTACGTACCGACAGGTGGCGTAAGGCAACCACAGGTAGTCATCCGACGAGTGCGTTCGGACTCCCTGGCCGCCGGGAGGATGCCACCAGTGCTGGACATCACCTTCACGGAATTGGCGTTCCGCACAACGGAGCAGGTGCTCTCGCGTCAGCCCGGGAGTGCAAAACATCAAGGCCATGCAGTCCTGAAGCTGGTCGCGGAACCCGTAGGCTCCGCCCGATTGGTAGTAACCACTGCGTCCCAAGAATCGGCTGGATAGTGTCTGATATAGCAGCCATCCGTTGGCGAGGACGTCCAGAGCTCGATCGGGAGTCTCAAAGTAGACTGCGCCGAGGACCTCGTTCCAGTACGCCCAGACGGCCTCCAGCTCCTGTCTCGCCCCCATGGGGCCGCTCAGTCTGGCCACCAACTGGCGTGCTTCTTCGGCGTCAGTGGCGGCGCCGAGAATGAATACGATGTCGCGCTCCTCGCCATCTGCCAGTTCGACGTGAGCCTGTAGAGCGGCACACGGGTCAAGGCCCACACCCACTCTGCCGGAAAGCCGCGTGCGGTGCAGCGCAGCCGGGTCGGCCAGCGATCCATTCCGCCCGATGAACTCCGTCCGGTCTCCGGTCACGGTATGGCGCGTCTCGCTGACCTGAGCGAAGACGATGGTTTCTGGAGCGCTGCGGGAATACGCGTTACGGGCGAAGAGCGCCCCGCTACCGGGGTCCCTCTCGGTGATGATGTGCATC